>JAGVZW010000029.1 GCA_018302235.1 Candidatus Woesearchaeota archaeon | reverse complement strand
GGAATCTTAAGTATTCGCCTCCGAAATTTGCTATGGTCGCTAATTTTAGGAGTACTCCATTTGGTCTCTCCTTGGATTGTGATGAGCTTCCTATGAATCGTCACTCGGATCGCAAGATACGAAAAAAGTATGCTATAAACTAAATTTATAAATAATAGACTTATTTTATATTTTAATGATAGTTAAAGATTTTAATCTCCAACATACAATAGAGTGTGGACAATTTTTTAGATATAAAAAAGAAAATGATTTTTATTATATTCAAACAAAAGATAAAATAATTAAGATAAAACAAAAAAACAATCAATTAATTTCTAATGAATCAGATGAATTTTTAATAAACTTTTTTAATTTAAATCAGAATTATCAAGAAATTTTAACTATTTTAAACAAACATAATGATATAAGAGAATTAACAAAACAATTTTATGGATTAAGAATAATTAATCAAGACCCCTGGGAATGTATGATTTCTTATATTTCTTCTTCAGCTAGATCAATTCCTTTAATAAAACAATCTATAGATTTAATGAGTAAACAATTTGGAGAAGAAATAATTTTTGATAAATCTACATTTTATACATTTCCTAAAATTAACTCTTTGAATGATTTAGATAAGTTAAAGCAATGTAAACTTGGTTTTAGAGTGGATTATATTATTAGAGTAAATTCTTTGGTTAATAATGAATATTTTAAAAATTTAAAAGAGTTAGATTATGAAAAGGCAAAACAAGAATTAATGAAACTTCCTGGAATTGGACCAAAAGTAGCAGATTGTATTTGTTTATTTTCTTTAAAAAAATTTGAAGCGTTTCCAATAGACACATGGATTAAAAAATATCTTAAACAAACGAATTTAGATTATAAACAATTTTATCCTTATCAGGGTTATGCTCAAGAATTTATTTATTATTTGATGATTGCTTCTAAGTTTTTGTATGCAACAGTATAATAAAAGGAATAATCTTTATATTGGTCATTTACCATTTTATTATACCCTCTGTTGTAGGCTACCAATGCTTTTTTTAGCGATTTAGTTCTATCTAACTCAATTCTTAAGACTTCTGCTCCCCTCATAATATTATGCCATGGATTGTATGGATCAAAATCTTTGGAGTAAATAGGCATGATTTGCATAATCCCCTGTGCACCAGTTTTTTTGTGTCTTGATTTAGGACTAAGATTACTTTCAGTTATTCCTAATTTTGCTAGAATAGATGGATCAATATTTGTTATTTTTCCTGCTTCTGCAAATAACAACCAAAAAAGTCCTAGGTTGTATCTTAATTGCTCTTTATTTTTTACGAATTGAACTGGATAAAGAATAGCAAAATTTATTTTTATTCTTTTTTCAGATAGGCTATTATATAAGTCTTGATTAAATTCTAGTTCTTTTGTGGTTTTCGGGTTTATAATTCCTAATGGTTTAAAATCATAACGTACACTATTTTCTTCTTTTTCTGTCATTTCTCCAATAATTCTTGGTACTATTTCTTCTCTATGGACAAAACTAGTTAATATTAGATTACTTATGGATATACCTAAAATTTTAAAAAATTCATTTCTTGTTATCATGTGGTTCTTTTGAAATAGAAAAATATTTAAAAGATGCTGTCTAGGGAGATATATGACAAATAATTTCTTGAATGAGGAATTTTTTCAGAGGAGGGCGTCTAAGTTAGGAAGTCCTACTTCACCGATGACACCCAAACAATTAGAAGAGATGAGTAAAAGGTTGAATGAGGGTTTGAAGAATGTAGAAATAGGGGCTATACAACCAGAGACATTTGATACCATACCAAAGGAACATTTTCAAGAGGTAAGAAGGTTAGCAAAATTAACAGATACTAATATGTCAATGCATGCTCCAATTGTGGATCCTGCTGGATTTCAACAGTCACAAGATGGTGCTGGTGTGTGGTCTGAGCAATTAAGAAAAAATACAGTAAATCAGATATCATCTTTCTTTGATAGAGCAGCTTATATGATAGAAAAAGATGAAAAAAAGGATATACCTGTGGTTGTGCATGCTAGTTCAATGTTCTCAAGGCAGCAGGAAGAGGGTTTAGTAGATCCAAATAATCCAGAAAAAAAATTATACAGAGCAATGGCAGCAGTTAATCAGGATACTGGACAAATAACAGTCTTACATCATAAGGAGAGAATAAGACCAGGTACGGATAAAAAGGAATTGTTTGATGTGTATAAATCATTACAATCTATAAACAAAACTACATGGGACGAAGAAAAATTGAAATTACTTTCTTATGAAAAGGATGCGAGAGGGCTTAGAGAAAAAGGAGATGTTTTGGAAAAAAAAGAACAAGCTATTTTGAAAACAGGTCTTGTAGAATTTGATTCAACTGGTCAAATAGATACTGAAAAAAGCAATTCTGAATATGCGACATTATATCTGAATACAACAAAAGAAAGGGGTATTATACAGAGTCATATTGATAGTTTAGAGACTGATATGCATTCAAAATTTTTGGATATGTTTGATAAGATGTCAAAGATTAAAGAAGACACATATTTTAAGAATTTAGATGAAAGGAGTTGGGATATACATTCAAAAAAAATTCAAGCTTTAAGGGATCATATAGATAAAATGCAAGTTACTTATAATAATTTAGCACAAAGGGAGATTTCTCCATTATATTCAGAGTTAGAAAGATTATATCAAAAGAAGGATTATGTTGGATTTGAGGCAATAAGAAGAAAGATTGAGGAAAAAGAGAATCAAATGCCTGAATTGAAATTAAATTCAAGTAATGAACAACTTAGATTTTTTATGCAACATTTGGGAGAATTGCCTGATCCGCAGACATGGGTTCCATTGGAGGATTTTGCTAGGGAAAAGGCATCTCAGACCGTTGCAGAGGTTATGTTAAGACAATTTGAAAAACACAAGGACAAATCACCAATTTGTGCATTAGAAAATTGGGCTCCAGATAAGGCATTGTCTACAGGAGAGGGTTTAAGGGGATTAGTTGAAGAAAGCAGAAAAAAGTTTGTAGATTTGTTAATAAAAGAGAAAGATATTTCAAGGAGTGAAGCAACAGTTTTAGCAGAAAAATTAATTGGCGCTACATGGGATGTGGGGCATATTAATGAGATTAGGAGATCAGGAATTAAGACTGAGGAAGAGCTTAAAAAAAGGGTAATAGAAGAGACAAGAAGATTAACAGAAGGAAAAAATATAGTTAAGCATCTACATATAACAGACAACTTTGGCTTTGGAGATTCTCATTTACCGCCTGGAATGGGAAATGTACCTATAAAAGAAATAATAGAGGAATTAGAAAAACAAGGTTTTACGGAAAGGGGGATTGTAGAGGCTGGAAATTTTGTTAAAGAATTTGGAATTTCGCCTACTGCAAGTACGTTTGAATATTTTGCTTCTCCTTTATATGAAATGAAAAGAGATCCTTATTGGAGGGAACCAATTTATTCACCATATCATCAGACATTTGTAGACTTTCCACCACAACATTTTAACTTGTATGGTTCGAGTTTTACGACATTACCGAAAGAATTTGGTGGTCAGGTGGGTGGAGAAAAAAGTAGGTTTGCAGGAACGCCTAATGATTAAATTTATAAATAAAAATACAGTTTTAGATTAGAATGAAAAAAAAATTGGGGAAAAAGCGGTTAGAGAAGGATATAGATATATCTATGGACTTTGCTACAAAGGTATATAAAAAATTTAGAGAGGTGGTTAAGGCTATTGTTCTGTTTGGCTCTGTTGTTAAGAAATCAGATGATTTAAGGAGTGATATTGATATTATTATTTTTATAGATGATTGTGTAATAAACTGGGATCAAGAGTTAATTAGTTGGTATAGAGAGGAATTAGCAAAGTTGATTGCACAACAGCATTATAAAGATAAATTGCATGTGAATACAGTGACTTTATCTGTGTTTTGGGAGGAAATTAAGATAGGAGAACCATTAATGATAAATGTTTTGAGGTATGGAGAGGTGTTAGTGGATATTGGTGGTTTTTTTGAGCCTTTGAAGGTGTTGTTAGCTAAGGGAAAAATAAAACCCACTCCTGAAGCAGTATTTAATAAGATGGAGAGTGCTGAAATTCATTTATCAAGATCTAAGGGTTTATTGTTGAATGTTGTAGAGGGTTTTTACTGGGCTATGGTTGATGCTAGCCATGCTGTATTGATGGCTGAGAAGATAATACCGCCTTCTCCAGAGATGTTATATGAATTGCTTGATCAATATTATGTTAGCAATAAAAGAATTGATAAGAAATATTTGGAATGGTTTAAAGAGATTCAAACTATTGCAAAGAGAATTAACCATGGTGAAATAAGGGTTTTAGATTCTAGAACTATAGAGGATATGCATATCAAATCAGAAAAATTTGTTGCTACATTAAGAGAGCTAACTAAAATTTTAATTAAGAATGAAAGGATTATAAGGCAGGAGTTTAAGACCTTTTAGCTAATGCTTCTTTCATTGCAGTCATAGCATTGTATGTTTTTGCTAATATATCTCCTTCTTTATGTTCTACTATATACCTTTCGATTATATCTTTAATAGTACTAATATCTTTTCTGTATTTATCTTCGTCCTCAACTTTTGATTTTTTACCCTCTTTATCTGTGACTTCTTTTTCATATAATCTTTCTAACTCTTTTTCTGTTTTATCCAGTAATGCGAATGTTAACTGTTGAATACCACTTCCAACACCATATTTTTCACTTAGTTTAAGTATACTTGTTTCTGCTTCGTCTAGGTTTTTTTCATCTTTTAATGCCTTTAAAAGTCCATCTAAACTTCCATTTTGTTTTAGGCTAATTAATCCAGTTTTAAGCTTAGAATTTATGGTGTGATTTGTTATTAATTCCTTTAATGATTCTTCTTTGCTAAAATCAGCACCTATAATGGTACCTATTCTCAGCCAATAATCTAATCCCTCTCTTTTTTCATAATTAGGATTTATTTCTTCTAATATTTGTCTATATGTATCTTTTTTATCTAATTTATCTAATCTTCCCTTTTGTGCTTTTAGGTCTTTAGGTGCATGATCTGTTATTGTTTTAATAAAACCAGCATTATTGACTTTTGTGCAAATATCTGTTCCGAATCTATTTTCTGCATAATTAATTACATTAGGATCATTCATCCAATTTGGGTTGTTTTCTATTGTTTCGTTTACAAAATCTACAAGTCCATATTCAGCGAATAATCTTTTTATATTCTCATCTAGTGTCATTTTAATCTCCTAAGAATTGATAGAATTAACTAGTATTTAAATCTTTTGGTTCGTAACTACTTAGAAGTAATTAATCTCTTAATTTCTCTAATAATATTTTTCTTTCCGTAGAAGCAATTTTTACTCTTGTTTTATTAACAGTGTCTGGATTGACAGAGATAGCATCTATTCCAGATTTTACTAAAAATTCAACTATTTCAGGATAAACTGAAGGAGCCTGACCACAAATACTTACTGTTTTATTATGCTTTTTAAATCCTTTAATGATAAGGTCTATGGCTTTTAAAACAGCCATGTTTCTCTCATCAAAATAACCCATTTTAGCTAATTTTGTTGAATCTCTATCTACACCTAAAACTAGTTGTGTTAGATCATTTGAACCTATAGAACAGCCAGCAATTTTTAACGAGGCAAATTCTTCAGCTAATAAGGCAATTGAGGGAACTTCTGCCATTAAATAAATATTAAAATCATGGCTATTTTCTAAATCATTTTCTTTTAATATTTTTAAACATTGCTCAACTTCATCTATATTTCTAACGAAAGGCAACATCACATGAACATTCTTCAGTCCTTTGGCTCTTACTTTGAGTATGGCTTTAATTTCTAATTCGAATGCACCTTTAAATTCTTCGCTAACATATCTAGAAACCCCCCTCCAGCCAAGCATTGGATTTTCTTCATGTGGCTCGTAATTCTCTCCGCCTTTGAGATTCTTATATTCATTTGTTTTGAAATCTGAAAATCTGACAATCATTGGTTTATTGTTTATTGCAGAAGCAACAGTTTCAATGCCCTTAGCTAATTTTTCAATGTATTCTTTTTCTCTACCATCTCTAATCATAGCATTTGGATGTTCGTTAATATAGCTTGTGATAATAAATTCGACTCTCATTAGACCAATACCATCAAAATCTAAGTCTTTATACTCATCAATCTTTTCAGGTTCTCCTAGGTTCATATATAATTTTGTTGCGGTAATTATTGGTTCGTGGATATATTCTTTGTTAATACTTTCTTTTTTTTCTATTTTTCCAGTATATCCCTCATAGACTTTCCCTGTGTTGCCATCTACTGTAATCAAATCATTTTCTTTTAATATTTTAGTTGCTTTTTCTGTGCCAACTACACATGGCACTTCTAGTTCTCTCGAAACAATTGCTGCATGGGAATTTGAAACAAGTAATGATGAATATTTCTTAGTAAAAACAACATAATTATGATCCATATCATTATTCGCTTTTACTTGAATATTAAAAACATCAATCATACCAATATCTTCAACATACGTAATACGTTGCATCCTTAAATTAGAATCTACAACTCTTTGTAATTCCTCTCT
>JAGVZW010000027.1 GCA_018302235.1 Candidatus Woesearchaeota archaeon | reverse complement strand
CCATAGATTGAATATCTTAATTTTCTCATTTTAACCACCTATAAGTAATATAATTACTATTTAAATGTTTTGGTGGCCAATAATGTAAAGTCCTTAATTTATTTCCCACCTTAAATGATTTGTTTATTATAGCAAAATTAAATAAAAAGAATTAATTTTTGGAATAGTACCTTTAAATGCAGAAGTTTATGCCCAATCTGAACAATATGGAATGATGAGTGGTACATATTGGCTGGATAATTACACTTTTATTAATTCATTATTTTTATATGCTCTTTTAAGGAAATCATAATTTTTTCTTTTTTAATAGTAAAGAATTTACCACCACAGATACACTAGACAAAGCCATTGCCCCACCAGCAATTATTGGACTTAATAACCAACCAGTAAATGGATACAAAACACCAGCAGCTATAGGAATTCCCAAACAATTATAAAATAAAGCCCAAAACATATTTTGTTTTATTTTTTTAATAGTAAACTTTGATAATTTTATAGCCTTAACAACATCCATTAAATTATTTTTCATTAGGACGATATTTCCAGTTTCCATTGCAACATCAGTTCCAGAACCCATTGCAATACCAATATCTGCTTGTGCCAAGGCTACAGCATCATTAATCCCATCTCCAATCATAGCAACCTTTCCTTTTTTTTGTAATTTCTTTACATAATTAGCCTTGTCTTCTGGTAGAACCTCTGCAAAATAATTTTTAATTCCAGCCTCTTTTGCTATAGCATTAGCAGTTTTTTTATTATCCCCTGTAATCATATAAACAGCTATATGTAATTTTTTTAATTTATTTATTGTAAAAAAAGCATCCTCCCTTATTGTGTCCTTAACAGCAATTACTCCAATTATATTCTTTGCATTTCCTAAAAGTAAAACTGTTTTTCCTTGTTCCTCTAAAGAATTTATTTCATTTAAATGTTTTTTTAATGAAACATTATTCTTTTCTAATAATCTTTGATTCCCCAAAAAATAAACATTTTTACCAATCTGTGCCTTTATTCCATGACCAGGAATAGCCTCGAATTTAGTAACCTTAGTTAATTCTAAATCTTTAGCCCTTTCTAGAATAGCATCTGCTAATGGATGTTCAGATTGTTTTTCTATAGATGCTGCAATCTGTAAGATATCATAATCCTCAAAATTAACTATATCAGTAACCTTTGGTTTTCCTTGTGTTATTGTTCCTGTCTTATCAAAAATAATATACTTTAATTTATAAGCATTTTCTAGGGCTTCAGCATTCTTAATTAAAATACCGTTTCTTGCCCCCTTTCCTGTCCCAACCATTATTGCTGTAGGTGTAGCCAAACCAAGGGCACAAGGACAGGCTATAACAAGCACAGAAACAGATGTTATTAATGCAAAACTTAAACTTTCTGTAAAGTACCAAACAGAAAAAGTAATTAAAGCTATAACAATCACAATAGGGACAAAATACGCAGAGACTAAATCTGCAAACCTTTGAATAGGGGCCCTTGTAGTTTGTGCATCTTCTACTAGTTTTATTATCTGTGCCAATGTTGTTTCAGAGCCTACCTTTGTAGCTTTGAATGTAAATGATCCATGTTTATTTATAGTGCCCCCAATAACAGAATCCCCCTTATTTTTTTCTACTGGAATACTTTCTCCAGTAATCATTGACTCATCTATTGATGAATGTCCATCAATAATTATACCATCTACAGGAATCTTATCTCCAGGTTTTACCAGAATAATATCTCCTTCAATAACATCTTCTATTTTTATTTCTATTTCTTTATTATTTCTAATCACTATAGCAGTTTTTGCAGATAAAGACATTAATTTTTTAATTGCTTCTGATGTCTTTCCCTTTGCAATAGCCTCTAATAATTTCCCTAAAATTACTAAAGTAATTAAAATTGCAGCAGCTTCAAAATATTGTTCACCTTCCCCACTTAATGTAGCATATATACTAAAAAGATAAGCTGCACTTGTACCTATAACAATCAAAGTTTCCATATTAGCAGTTTTATTTTTCAAAGCATTAAGAGCGCTTTTATAAAAATTAAAACCCACGTAAAACTGCACTGGAGTAGCTAATAACCAAAGAATATAATTTCTAAAGGGAAAATCCATAATAAACATTCCTAATATTAATGCAGGTACAGAAAAAATAGCCCCGATTATAAGTCTTGATTTTAAATCATTAATTTCTTTTTTTCTAATTTTTGCTTCTTTATCTGAGGATATTGCACTTGCTAGATAACCAGTATAACCTAGATTTTTAATCTCTTTTAAAAAATTTTGTTCATTTATTTTATCTGAATCATACTCAATAGCAGCCTTTTCTGTAGAAAAATTAACTATGGCCTTTTTTACTCCATTTACCTTATTTAATCTTTTTGTAATTAAGGTAGCACAACTAGCACAATGCATTCCTTTTATGCTAATTATTGTTTTTTTATTCATTTTTCTTTAAAATGATTAAATACATCCCTTAAAATGCACCAACAAAAATTATCTGATAACCTAAATATTTTTTCTTTACCCTTTTTTTCAAATACAATAATATCTCGATCTTTTAATAATCTTAATTGATGAGATATCCCAGATAAACTGATTCTATCCCTTCCAACTAATTTATGTATATCATTCACATTTTTTGGTTCATTTTCTAATGATAGCAATATATTTAATCTCGTTTCATCACTTAATGCTGAAAAAAAGTTTATTATATTTTTATTTATTTTTTCCATAAATTTGAACACTTGCTCAAGTATTTAAATTTTATGAACTTACGTTTATGTGTCATCACTCTCTAAGGTAACAATGCACCAAAACCATTAAAAATACCAAACTTATACATATATATAATAATGGAAATACCAATATATCTTAAACTAAAGAAAAGAATGCATAAAGATGTAGCTTATGCCCAAGATATAATAGTTGAAGAGCTATATAAAGTTCTTCCAAATACAGTCATTCATGGAGGAACAGCAATTTGGAGATGCTATAAAGGCAACAGATTTTCTGAAGATATTGATGTTTATATGGATCTAGAAAAAGAAAAAATAGATCTTTTGTTTGAAAATCTAAAGAAATTAGGATTTATAATCATTAAAAAAAGAATAAAAGGAAACTCACTTTATTCAGTTTTAAGCTTAAATGATACACAAGTACAGTTAGAAGCAGTATTTAAAAAAGAAAACAAATTTTTAAAAGAATATGAAACTAGTCAAGGTTTATTTCTAAATGTTTATACTTTAACTCCTGAAGATTTAATAAAAGAAAAGACTAAAACTTATTTAAAAAGAAGGAAAATAAGAGATTTATATGATGTTTTTTTCTTATTAAGATATGTAAAAAACAAAGAAGAAATAAAAAACGAACTTGAACAATTTATTTTGAATTTTGAGCAGTCAATTGATCCAGAAAACTTACAAATAATGATCTTAACGCCACCAATTCCAACTATAAAAGAAATGAAGGAGTATATAGAACGATGGGTAAAATAAAATATAATATAGAAGAATTTATAAAAAAAACACCGATATTTGATATAAATTCTTTAAAAAAACTAAGTAATGACAAATATGTTTATTTATTATTAAATAAATTATTAAAAAAAGGAAAGATTAAACGATTAACAAGAGGCTATTACACAATTCATGATGATCCTTCTTTATTAGTATTTTGTTTTAAACAAGCTTATTTAGGTTTACAAGATGCTATGAGCTTACATAATTTATGGGAGCAGGAAACAATTCCAATAATTATTACAACTCAAAAAGTTAGAACTGGTTTAAGAAATGTTAACGGTAATAATGTTTTAATTAAAAGAATAGATAAAACTTTATTTTTTGGCTTTGATTATTATAAACAAGGCGAATTTTATCTACCATATTCAGACAAAGAGAAAACAGTAATAGATATGGCTTATTTTAAACAAAACTTTAAGATTAATAAAAAATTAGATAAGAAAAAATTAGAAGAATATCTTAAAAAATATTCAAAAGAATTTAGAGATGAATTTTATAACTTTACGAAGTTAAAGTAAAGCTATAAAATTTCTTTTAATTTATTCTTCAACTCAGAAATCTTAACCCTTATTTGTTTCTCAGTATCTCTATCACGAAGAGTAACATCATCATTTTTTAAAGAATCATAATCAATAGTTACACAGTAAGGTGTACCAATTACACCATTTCTTAAATATCTTTTTCCAATTGAACCAGAAACATCATAATTAATAACGAATTCTTCTTCTAACAATTTTTTTACTTCTAAACTCCTTGCAACTAATTCATCTTTTTTCATTAACGGTAAAACAGCAACATCAACTGGAGTCATATGATAAGGTAGTTTAAACATAGTCTTACCCTCTTCAACACCTTTTTTTTCATAAAATAAATCTAAAAGAGCAAAAGTAGGTCTATCTGTACCAAAAGCAATCTCTAAAACATGAGGTACAAATTTGTCTCCATTATCGTTAACAGCAATCATTTCTTGTTTTGAATGTTTACCATGTGTTGTTAAATCATAATCTGTTCTATCATGTATCCCACATACTTCAAACCAACCATAACTTCTTAATGAAATTTCAACATCCCATGCATCGTCTGCATAAAATGCTTTCTCATCTGAATGATGTTGTCTTAGCCTAATCTTATCTTTTGGCACACCCATATTAATAAATTGCTGATAAGCCAACCAAACACACCATGCATAAGCCTTAGTTTTAATATACTTATTTTTTATTGCATCTTCAACAGAAATTAATTCATTATTTTTACTATCTTTTTGACTTTTTTCAGACCAAAAGGGTAATTTATTTTTTTTAATTTCTTCATATTTTTCCCAATTATTTTTTTCTTTAGGTTCGATAAAGATCTGGCCTTCTGCTTGTGTAAATTCACGACCCCTTAAAACATTTTGTCTTGGAGAAATTTCATTTCTATACGCCTTACCAATTTGAAATACTCCTATTGGTAATTTTTTTCTGAAAAAATTATAAAATCGTTTATAGGGTAAATAAGTAACTGTAGCAGTTTCAGGTCTTAAACCACACTCCTTTTCTGCTACAATTGTTTTCATCATTAAACTTTCATTTTCAATGTTTTGTATAAATTCAGCTCCGCAGGATAAACATTTAATTCCATTTTTGTTTAATAGATTCAACATATCATTGTTAGGCATTGCAGCAATAGAAATTTCTAATGCTTCTTCTAATAATTTATCTACTCTAAATATAGAATTACATTTTGAACATTTAATTACTTTATCCACAAAAGTATTCCAGTGTCCAGAACCTATCCAAACCTCTTTAGGTAGTACAGTTGGACCCTCTAATTCCCATAATCCATTCTGTTGAAATGTTCTTCTCACAGAATTTTCTATTTTATTCTTTAATAATTTGCCCATAGGACCATAGGTATAAAACCCAGCTAAACCACCATAAATTTCTGGTTCTGGCCCCCAAATGAATCCTTGCTCTTGTAAAAAGGCTGCTAGTTCTTTTTGAAATTCTTGTTTATTCATTATTATTTTAGATTTTTTTATATTTATAAAAATATCTACTCGATTAAATCATTAAAAATCATAGATGGTATCAATAGACTTAAAGTAATATAAGAATCTAAAAAACTTAAACATTTAATATTTATAGATTTAATTAATAATCAAGTAGCCCACTTAATACCAATAGAATAAAGTAAAATTTTAGTAACTTTAAATTTCATTATAATCGCACAATATTAGATTGAATTAAATTCAGTTTATAGAATTTATAATGTTGTCCACAAAATAGAAATATTTATATATAATGTGGACAATAATTATATTATGGTATACATTGATAAAATAAAGTCTGGAAAAAAAACCTTTTATTATCTTGGAAAGACTATACGTATAGGCGAAAATAAATGGAAGAAAATAAGAATTAAACTAGGAGAAAAAGAACCTACGCGAGAAGAAGTAGGTACGAAGCTCAAAGAGCTTCGGCTTGAGGAGTATAACCTTTATAACCAAGATTACTTGGATGCTCATAAATTAGAGGTTATTGATGATTTTAAGGAAGTTTACAATAATCATCGCAAAACTATACCAAAAACTGTTGTTGAGAAAGAAGAAACTGATTTTATCATTAGATTTACATATAATTCTAACGCTATTGAGGGAAATAGACTAACGCTAAGAGACACGTATTTGATTATCAAAGAAAAACAAATTCCATCAGGAGCTCCACCAAAAGACTATAATGAGGCAATCAATGGAAGAGAAGCATTTGAATTTATTAAAAAATATAAAGGAAAACTTACCATAGAATTTTTGGAAAAATTAAATGATATTTTAACGCAAAATACCGGAGTTGTTTATCCTGGAAGAATTCGCTTTTTTCCGGTTAAAATTGAAGGAGCGGAACATATTCCACCAGAACCAAAGGAAGTTAGGTCTTTATTAAAAAAAATGATTAAGTTTTATTATACAAATAAACGAAAAATTCATCCATTTGTTTTGGCTTGTTTAACACACGCACAATTTGTGGAGATCCATCCATTCGAAGATGGAAACGGTAGAACTGGAAGAGCGCTAATGAACTGGATTTTGATGCAGGCTGGATATCCTAAAGTCTTTGTTTCTGTAAAACTTAGATCAAAATATTACGAAGCTATCGATTTTCATAATATGAAAAACATTAAAGGATATTGTGAGAAAATGTTTGAATTGCTTATGGAACAGTTTAAACTATAAGGTTATCCACTTTTTATTTGTATTTTTGTGGATAATAATATTCATTGTTATTATTTAGAAAAGA
>JAGVZW010000026.1 GCA_018302235.1 Candidatus Woesearchaeota archaeon | reverse complement strand
AAGGCATATGAAGTAACATTTTATTAAAAAGTTGTTTTGAAGAAGTTACAAGTAATTATTATATAATCACTAATCAAAATCAAAGAATAGAAATAGATCATGTCGCTATAAGAAATAAATGTTTATTTATTTTTGAAGGTAAAATCAATAAAATTGATAAGGCAAAGAAACAATTAAATAAAAAAAGTAAAATCTTATGGATAGAAAAAGAAAATTTAATTCAATAAGAATTTTTGCTTATTCATGGAATCAACACACTTTAATTGATATAGGGGCTCTGGTGCAATCCTAATCTTTTTATAGAAATAAACCTTCTTTTAGATATTAATTTTAGTATATTCTCTATTACTTATAATTTGATTTACATCAGATAAAGAAAATACAGGTATTTTTGAAAATTTTTCTAAAACATTTGAATCATACATAAAATTTAAAAGTAATTTCTATTTTTAAACTTTTTGGTAATATAAGTGTACAAAAATAGCCACTAACCTGTATAGAAAGTTTAAATTATTCAGAAAATAACCAAATTATTCTTAAAATTCAAACAATCCCTTCTGAGAACTGCCTTTAACTAAATCTTCAAACTTTCTATTAAAAAAACACTAAAATAGATTCAGCAATAGGTTTAATTTGTTTATCTAAATAATGATCATAATCTATTTTATAATTAATTTATTGCATTGCCTCAGGACTCTACAAATTAATGCATTAACCAATGCATTTAAATATACTAATTTCTATTAATTTATTAATGTTAGAAGAATTAGAAAAGAATATTCAAGAATTTACCTTATCTGGAGAAGAAAACCTAAAGAGAGGGAGATACAACGCATCTGTCTCAGATTTTTTTAAAGCAATTGTAATTATGTGCGATTATTTAATCTACAAAGAGATAAAATCTTTACCAAAAAATCATAATGAAAGATTTAATTTTTTAAAAAAGTATTTTGAAGATATTTATTCAGATGTTTCTAATTTGTTTGAAATGTATACTAAATCATATAATCTTAGATTAGAACAGAAAGACGCATTAAATTTAAAAAATTACGCAAATGGACTCAAAAATAGAATCTTTAATAAGAAGTAGATTGGAAAAATATCTAAAAGATAAAGATATTTTAGACATTATTTTATTTGGATCTACAGTAAAAGGCAAAGCTTCACCTACTGACATAGACATAGCAATAATCACAGAAAAAGAAATTAAAATTCCTGGTTTTCATGTAAGTATATTATCTCCAAAAGATTTTTTTATAAAACCTCCATCTTTAATATTTACTTTATTACGTGAAGGTTATAGTTTAAAAAATAAAATAAATTTTTCCGAACAATTTAAATTTACAAATAAAGTTCTTTTTAATTATAAACTAATTAATTTATCTCCATCATTAAAAGTAAAAATAGTAAGATTTCTTAGAGGTAAACAAGGTTTTGTAGAAACAAATAAAGGACAATGGTTGGCAAATCAAGTTTTTTTGTTGCCTATAAATAAAGAAAATATATGCGAAAAATTTTTATTAAATTTCAATGTAAAATATAATAAACATTATATATTAATACATTAACTAAAAATGAAAAAAAATATAAATAAAACTAACACATTAATTAAGAGAAAAAATTTAATTTTAATGTTAAAAGAACAAAAAATTAGATCTAATAAAGAAGCAATTAACTTATTAGAACATAAATTTGAAGGATTAATAAACATCATAATAAAAAATCTTAAAGAAGAAATTACAATTCAAGGTAGAAAAACCCTAAAAAAAGAGGATATAGAAAAAATATTTACTAAAAAAGAAGAATATTATGAAATTTAAAACTCGAACAATCCCTTTTGAGAACTACCTTTAACTAAATCCTCAAACTTTCTATTAAAAAACACTAAAATAGATTCAGCAATAGGTTTAATTTGTTTATCTAAATAATGATCATAATCTATTTTATGCTTAATTTGTTGTACAGCCTCAGGACCATCTTCTGTCATTACATACTCTACAACATCCCCATAAAAACTTTCTAATTTTCTAGCAGCTTTAACATGGGGTGGAGTTGTAGCAGTATATTCTTCTAAAGATTTTCTTAAATGCTTTCTATAAATTAAATCATCATCAAATTTACCTTTTTTCAAATCCAAAATAAACTTTTTAATAAAACTTTCAATTTCTTTATTATGAAAAATTCTATCTAATAATTCCATTTGGAATTTTTTAGCTAAGGTCGTCCAATCTTGTCTTACAAATTCTAAACCAGTAACTTCAATTTTCTCTTCACCATTCTTTATCAACAAACCAGCATATCTTTTTTTAGCACCTTTTTCTTTGCTCCTTATCTTAGGCATAATAAACTTAACAAAACATTTTTCATACTCAATCTCTAATATATTTTCTCTATTATATTCTTTTTTTATCCATTTTTTATAATATTCATTAATTTCTTTTGCTAGCTTCTTCCCCAATTCCTCTCCTGTATCCAAATCATCACATTTACTTAATAAAAACAAACTATCAGTATCCCCATAAATCACATGATATCCCTTCTCTTCAATCAAATCAGCAGTGTTCTTAATTAAAAATTGACAGGTTTTAGTGATAGAATTAGCCATATCCATATTAAAAAATCTTGATGCTGGTGAAGCTAAGGCGCCCCAAAAAGAATTCATTAAAATCTTTACAGCATATCTTCCTAATTCATTTCCATCTTTTCTAAATTTATCTCTTGCTACCCATAAACCTGTTAATATTTCAGGTAATATTCCTTCTTCTCTTTTATAACAGGCACCATTTATAACCTTAATACAATCTCCTTCATATTCTAAACCTAAAAAACTTGAAGGATCAATATTAAATGTTCTAATTACAGAAGGGTATAGAGATTTAAAATCTAAAACTAATATAAAATCATAAATTCCTGGTTCGCTTTCTTTTACATAACCACCAGTAACCTTTCTTTCTTTTTCTTGAAAATGAGCATTAGGTACAACTAAATTTCTTTTATGTGCCTCACGAATATACAAAGAATCTAAAGAAGCGATTGAAGCACTAACCCTATCTAAAGTCCAGTTAAAAGTGATCGTTGAATAGTCAAATCAATAATCTTACTTTTCTCTAATATTTCTAAAACTAATTCAGAATCTTTAATATTGTATTTTACTAACCTTTCTGGGTTTTTCTCCCAAATTTTATCAATATCTTCTATACCAAGATTAATCAATTTTCCAGAACTTAAAAATTTCTGAGCTGCAGTTTCTAATTTATAATTGTCTAATTTTACAAAACTTTTCCTAATTAAATTTAAACCATCTAAAACAACTCTTCCTGCAACATCCATTTTAGAATCTACAAAAAAATCCTTTTCTATTTTATCTTAGATTTAGAATTATCTCTTCCAAGTTTAAAATCTATTTTATGTTCAATAAATTTACCTTTTAAAAAATCAAAATCAAAATCTATAACATTCCATCCAGTAATAATATCTGGATCTATTTCTAAAATATAATCTTTAAACTTCTCAATTAAATCCTCTTCATTCTCACAAAAAATAGAATTTTTAATTTTTTTATTATATACTAAACTAAGTTTTTTATCATCATAAACTAAGGATATACAATAGATCTGTCCATTATTTCCTACCTCAATATCCATACTTAATATTCTTAATTTAATATCATAATTATTACAAGATTTTAATTCAGGTTCTCTATAAACTCTATTTACATACTCTTCTTCTTTATAATCTCCTTCTATTTCTAAACAACCTTTTATTCCCTTTTCCATCATAAATCTATATGGAAATCTTATATCTGCTTCATATGTCTCAATATTTTCTTCAGAAAATTGTTTTCTTAAATTAGGAACGTCTGTTGGAATATCTAAAATAATTTTCACTACTTTTTCCTTCTGAAAATTAGTTAAGGAACACCTCTTAAATTCAAAACTAGATATTTTTTTAGCATTCTCTAAATCATTTTCTTTTATATAAAAAAATGGCTTAAAAGAATTAATAGTAACAAAACTCTCTCCATTTTCTAATCTACCATATAATAGTACAAAAGACCTATCATTAATAGTCTTATAGGTGGGATAAACTACAAAACCTTTCATAAACTTATCTTAACGAATAAACTTATAATATTTTCCAATTTAAAAATTTATGGCAAAGAATCATTAGAAATAACAAAATATGAATTATTGTTTGGACAGACAAACTACTTGATGTAATTATCCATAAAAAAGAAGCGTGAGAATCTTATGACAAATTTTTTCAATTAATTTTTTATAGAAGTTTATATTAGATTTACAAGAGGTGAAATTAATGGGGTTTTTTGATTTTTTTAAAAAAAGAACAAATTTAGATATTTTTGAACAATGGGTGTATAATCTTAAAGCTCCAAGTGCAAGAACTATGTTCTTCAAAATACTAAAATCAATGAGACAACTCAATGAAGAATTAGCTTCAATGCCTTGGGCAAGGAAAAGTAAAAATTTAATGGTAGCAGTAAGATTAGCAAATGAAGAAGAGAGAGAAATATGTGAAGGAATAGCTGATAGACTGGATGAAACAGCTACAGCAATAGCTATGGCTCAAGCAAAAATAGAAAGAGTAGAATCAAAGAGTATTCCTGGCTGGAAACAAGTGGAAGTCCCTAATGAAATTAAAAAATTATTAAATACTACAAGAATAGACTTTCAACAAAAAGGAAAGACTATAAAAAAAGGATTAAAATCTTAGATTTTCTTCTTTTAATAAATTAATACAACAATAATCTATTGATTCTGGTTTGAAAAAGCTATCCTTCCCATTAAAAAAATATTCAAAAAGAAAATTGACACTATATCCAAAATGACTATGTCCTGCTCCAACTATTGCAACAACAAAAGGAAACTGTTTACATAATTTAACTAAATTTGATGCCATCTCTCTATTTCTTTGATATTCTGTTAATCCAACTGTTTTTTTTAATTTACTTTTATTAAACATCTCTCTATAAGCTAAAATATTATCTTTTGGAACACCATACAAGGCATCCATCCTATCTTTAGCTTCTAAACCATACAATGTTCCGTTATTATTTCTTATAATATCAAATAAAAGTTTATCAATATCATTTTTTAAATCCTCTTTTTTTAACTCACCAAATCTATATCCCTCTAAAGCTAAACATGTTTTTTGTCTAGAAGAGAATGTAAAAGCTAATGCAACTTCAAATAATATAACTAATTTTTCTCTCTCTAGTTCATTAATCCAATTATATATATCCTTATGAAACATATTTACTACTAAAAAATAAAGAAATAAAAAGCTTTCTAATTTAATAATTAATTAAAATTTCAACATCTTTACCAAACAATTCTTTTAAAGAATTTAATGTATTTTCTTTAATGAATATTTTTCCAGGTATTTTAACCCCACTAATAATTTGTTCATATTCTTCTAAAGAAGATTTTTCAATTTTTTTAAAAGAACCCTCTTTTGATATTTCTGCTTTAGATATTACTTTTTCTTTAGCATCAATATCTTCTATGATATATGCTACCCCATCCGTTAACAAAGCATCACCATATTTTTCTCCATATTTGAATCTAATTTTTGCTCTTTCTAGCATATAACCCCTCTTTCTTTGTATATATTCAATAGATCCTTTAATATATAATCTAGCCTCTTTTTTTATTTTTTCAAAATCAGCAGGTACAGTTTTATTTTTTTGATAATTATTATAAACCTCTAATACTGTTTTTAAAATTTTATACTGCTTCTCAGATAATATACCTTTATCTATAATGCATTTCTTAAATTGTGTTATTAAATTATTTTCATTGAATTGAACATTATTTAATTCTAAAACATCTCTAGTCAACCTTAAACATTCATTATAAACCTCTTCACTATCATCTTTTTCTCTTTTTAATTCAATTTGTTCGAATAATTTTCTTATTCTTTTCATATAATCTTCAGCATCTTTTAGAAAGTCATCAATCTCTTTTCCAGTAGTTTCCTTTAATTTACCATGTTCAAAATCCTTGCAGTTTTTTATAGCTTTGGTTAAAATATCTACATATTTTTTTTCTAATAATTTTTCTTTCTTAACAAAAATTTCATCCATTAATCTAATAGATTCCTTATGTGTTGGGGGTGCAATGCCATAAAGCATTATAGCAGCCTGAGCTGGCCCCAATATAGCATTATATAGATCCCAACTTAATAGATTTAATAATTTTCCTTTAGCAGTTTGTATTAATTTTTCACCCATTTCCATCTGCATATCTATTGCCTCAGGAGATGGTCTTATTCTTCCCATTTTTAACAATAATTTCCAAGGCATAAATATACCCCTATCAAATATCGGCACCCCATCTCTTAAAAATGTATAAATCACAGGAGAAGCATCTTTTATTGAATCCCAGAAATCAGTTAAAATATATGCTTGTATATGGAATTCTTTTTTTACACCAATTATCTGTGAAGCCTCTCTACCCATATCTCTTATTATTGCATACAATCTATCTCTTAGCTCGATTCTAGTCATTTTTTTAACATCAGTATCATCTACAACAATAAATATGTCAATATCATGTGATGTAGCATCTCCTCTAAAGAAAGAACCAGCAGCAACATAAGCCACAATATACTTTTCAAATTTTTTAAGAACCATATTTTTATGAAATTGCATTAATTTAAACACATTTAAAAAATCCTTTGGATCATAAAAAGGCGCACTCATAGCAACATCTTCAACGAGATCATATTTCGCATCATAACAAGCATCCTTTAATTCTAAAACATCTATAACTCTTACAATAAAATCCTTATCTAATTTTTCAGTTATTTCTTTAGATTTCTTTGTTAATTCATCTCTTAATTTAAACCCGTCTTTTTGAGCCTCAGCATTTAATACAACCAAAATATTTACTTTTTGTTGTAAATCTATTTTTTCTTGTTCTGTTAATGGAGGTTCATCTGATTTTGGCTGATATGGTGGTAAAACGGACAACCCAACCAAATATTCTTTTATTTCTTTTTGTAGCAGTTTAGATAGATTATCTAATTTTTTTTTCATATTTTCAATCTTTTCTTTTACTTCTTGTGGTAATTCTAAAGGGGTTTGCATTAAGAAAAAGTATATATAAACATTTATAAAGTTTGCTTAAAAATCCCAAACTTTAATAAATATAATATTCTTTTTTAAGTCATGTATAAAGATTTAAATCTAAAAATTGGTATAGAATTACATCAACAGTTAAGTGGTAAAAAATTATTTTGTGAATGTTCTAGCTCTCTTGAAGAAGAAAATTTTATTTCACAGATTAGAAGAAAAATTAGAGTAGTTTTTGGAGAATTAGGAGAAATGGACATAGCAGGAGCATATGAAATGCTCAGGGATAAAGAATTTATCTATAACTGCTATAAAAATGAAACATGTCTGGTTGACTGTGACGAAGAACCATGTCATATAATTAACCAAGATCATCTAAAAAACACATTAAAATTAGCAAAATTTTTAAGATTACAAATCCCATCCTATCTTTGTATAATGAGAAAAAACGTATTTGATGGTTCAGTCTCTCCAGCCTTTCAAAGAACAACTATTGTTGGGTTAGAATCAAAAGATAGTTTTATAGAAACATCGCAGGGTAAGGTAAAATTAGAGCAGCTTAATCTAGAAGAAGACGCTTCAAAGATTATCTCTAAAGAAAATAATAAAATAATATATAGTCTAAGTAGACAGGGAATTGCTTTATGGGAGTTGGGAACAGATGCTACAATTAAAAGCCCGAGCCACGCAGTAGAAGTAGCTAAACACCTAGGTATGATATTTAGAAGTTTTGATTGTATAAAGAGAGGAATAGGAACAATCAGACAAGATGTTAACATCAGTATAAAAAATGGGGCAAGAGTAGAGATCAAGGGGTGGCAGGATTTAAAAACCTTAAAATTATTAATCGAAAATGAAATACAAAGACAAGTATCTTTAATAGCTTTAAAAAATAAAAAAATAATTATAGAAAAAAAAGAAGTGACTAATGTTTTTAAAAACTGTAAATTTAAGATTGTTCAGAAATTATTAGAAGAAAACGCAATAATTTTAGCATTAAAAATTGAAAATTTTAATTTTAAACAAGAAATATGTAGAAGTAAAACATTAGGAAAAGAGATAGCAGAATATGCAACAGCTTATGGTGTTAATGGCCTTATTCATTCTGATGAAGAATTAAAAAAATATAATTTAGAAGTAGAATTTCAAGAATTAAGGGAATTATTTAAAGCAAAAAATAATGATCTAATCTTAATAATTTGTGAAAAAGAAAAGGTTTGTAAAAAAGCAATGGATGCCGTTATTGAGCGTTTAAATCTAATAAAAAATGGTGTATTAGAAGAGACAAGAATTCCAAATTATTCTAATGCAACCTCTTCATATGCCCGCCCACTACCTGGAAGCAGTAGAATGTACCCAGAAACAGATCATCCCTTAATTAAAGTAGAAAACCTAGATAAATTAGAAAGAGTAATCCTTTTAACAGAAAAAATTAATTTAATTATGAAAAAATATAATATAAGTGAAAGTTTAGCAAAAGAAATTTTAGAAGAAGATATAGAACATTATTTAGATAAAAATGCAAGATTTAGAGCACATTGTCTAATAGAAATTCCTAAAGAAATAAAAACAAGATTTAATTTAGATGGTTTAAAACCTGAAAATATCTATGAAGTTATTAAAAGAGTAGAAAATAATGAAATTAGTAAAGAGGTTATAATCGAGGTATTAATAGATTTTTTAAAAAATAAAAGATTTAATTTTGAAAAATTTAAGAAAAAAAACATAGATGAACAAGAAATAATTAAAATCATTCAAGAAAACAAAAATGCTAGTTTTAACGCTATAATGGGAATAGTAATGAAAAAATTCAAAGGTATAGATACTAGAAAATTAATTGAAACAATTAAAAAGAATATTTAAAAAAATTCTTTTATTTTTTCTTTCTTCACTAACCAAAATAACCATAAGATTAGTAATATAGCATCAATATCCATTGTAAACCCAACAATCCAATCTTTTTCACCCAAGATACCAGAATAAATTGTATTATCTATAGGAAAAAACCACATTATTCCCTTGTGGATTCCTCCTGAAGTTAAATAATCCAAACAAATATGTAAAATTATTCCCCAAGCAATTATAAACAAATATGTACTATACTCTCTCTTCTTAGTAAATAATAAGATTATTCCTGGAATTAAAAATAATAAAGCAAAAAAAGGAGTATGAAACAACCCCCTATGACCTAGTATTTCTGGTAGATTTAGATTCAATAAATTATTAAAACATCTTATTATTATGTCTAAATCAGGGAGTATACCAGCAACTGCTGCTACAAAAAGATGATTATTATTTATAAATCTTAAATTAAATCCCTTTTTAACTAAAAATACATAAAAAGCTGAAATCAATGAATGTGTTACTGCCAATACCATTTTTATTAAAGAAAAAATTACTTATTATAAATGTTTTTATCTTTAAAACCAAAAGAAAACATTTAAAAGAATAAAATTATTTTTATATCTATGAAAAAAGGAATTTCTCCATTAATAGCTACTGTTCTCATAATTGGATTTACTATTGCCATTGCTGGAATTGTCACATCATTCTTATTAAACTCTTCAAAAGATATCAAGTTTGAAAAATTTATGGAAGATAATGAATTTTGTGATCAGGTTGCTATTTCTATTACTGAAGCTGATTGTTCGGGGGGGATTAATTGTCCTATAACTTTAAAGAATAAGGGTTCATTTAATATTTATGGTGTAATCATTCATAGTGATACTGTAAATACAGAGGCAATGCCTTATTTTTCAGATAATGCGATATTAGAACCAGGAAAAATTCTTAAAGATGGTGCTACAGGTGATGGGATTGACCAAGCCTATAGTTTGCCAAAAGAAAAGGTAACCTTAACCCCAATTATTAAGAATCCAGAATATGATGGTGACTTTGATGTTAATAACAAGGAATCTCAGATATTATGTACAAGATCAACATCCACAATAGATTTGACACAAATTTCCTAGAAAGATTTATAAATATAGAGTTTTACAGATTTAAAGCCGTAGAACTACTAATAAAGTAGGAGGCATAATGGATAAATCACAAATAAACCAAGCATTAAAGGAATTAAGGGAAAAGAGTCCAAAAAGAAATTTTTCTCAAAGTATTGATATAATATTTCTTTTAAAAGATATTGATATGAAAAAAAATGAAAATAGAATTGACACATACATAGTACTTCCAAATAGCATTGGTAGAAAAGTAAAAATATGTGGATTAGTTGATCAGCAACTTGTAAATATATCTAAAAAAACATTTGATCACACAATTGTTTTGGAAGAATTTAAAAATATAAGCAAAGAAAAAAAGATTATTAGAAAATTAGCAAAAGATTATGATTTTTTTGTAGCACAAGCAAATATAATGAGTCAAGTAGCAACAACCTTTGGTAAAATCCTCGGACCAAAGAAAAAAATGCCAAATCCAAAAGCAGGATGTGTTGTTCCAGGGACAATACCAAGTTTAGATCCAATTGTTCAAAAACTGAATAATACAATTAAATTATATAGTGGATCTGAAAAGGCAGTAAAGATTTGTGTTGGTAAAGAAGCAATGAAAGATGAAGAATTAACAGATAATATCATAGCTGTATATAATTTTTTACTTACAAAATTGCCACAAGAGAAGCAAAATATTAAAGATATAATATTAAAATTTACAATGGGTCCAATCTATAAGATAGGTAAAGGAATGAAATGAAAAAAGAATCAGTTTCTATTCAAAAACAGAATAAGATAAAAGAATTAGTCAAAGAAATGGAAAAATATCAAATAATAGGTGTTATTGATCTAATTAATGTTCCATCATTGCAATTACAAAGAATGAGATATTCTTTAAAACACTCTGTAAAAATAATTATGTGTAAAGGCAGATTAATAAAGATAGCACTAAAAGAATTAAAAAGAAAAAACATAGAAGAATTATGTAAATATGTTAAAGGCATGCCTGCCCTAGTTCTAACCAACGAAGATCCATTTACTTTAGCAAGAATATTGAAAAAATCAAGAAGTGCAGCCCCAGCAAAAGCAGGGCAGATTGCGCCAAATAATATTGTTGTTGCGGCAGGCCAAACATCATTTTCACCAGGCCCAATTATTGGAGAATTGGGTAGTATAGGTGTAAAAACAGGAATTGAAGCTGGAAAAGTGGTGATAAAACAAGATTCAATAGTTGTCAAAGAAGGACAGATGATACAGTCAAATGTTGCTACTCTTTTAACAAGATTGGGAATAGAGCCAATGGAAATTGGATTAAACATAACTGGAGTATATGAAAATGGAGAGATTTACACAAGAAAAGTGCTGGACATAGATGAAAAACAATTTGCAAGTGACCTTATTAAATGTGCTAAAGATGCCTTTAATTTAGCGTTTAATATCTCTTATCCAACAAAAGAAAATATTGATCTGTTGATTAAAAAAGCACACTTAGATGCATTAATAGTAACAGAATCAAATGAGATTTTGACTACAGAAAGATTAAAAAATAAAATATTACAATCTACTATAGAAATAAATAATATAGTGAGCAAGATGCCTGAAGAAAATTTCAGAAAAGAGGAAGAAATTGCACAAAACATACTAAAAGAGTTACAAGAGAAAAAAATAAAGGTTAATAAAACATAATCAATTAGGAGGGAAATAAAATGGAATATATTTATGCAGCAATGTTAATACACAAAGCTGGAAAAAAAATAGATGAAAATACAATTACTAAGGTATTAGAATCAGTAGGTATAAAACCAGATAATGCAAGGATTAGGGCATTAATATCAGCATTAGTAGATGTAGACATCGATAAGGTTATAAAAGAATCAACAATACCATCAGCTGCCCCAGTAACAACAGCACCACCAGCACCAACAGTAGAAAAAAAAGAAGAAAAGAAAGTAGATGATTCACAAGCAGCAGCAGGTTTAGGTGCACTATTTGGTTAATTTTTTTCTTTTAGAAATTTTTAAATATTAGTATAAAATAAAAATATTATGGATAAGTTAGATATAGTAAAAGAACATAGAATAAGTTTAAAAGAGATTTCTCAAATAAAAGAAGAACTAGACGAGATTAATGAAAAAAAAGAATCTTGGTTCAAAAAAAAAGAAGATTTTAAAAAAGAAATTAACGATAAAATTAATGCAATAAAGGATTTAAAAATAAGAAAAGACAAGGAAAACCTAGAATTAAAAGAATTAAAAAAACAAAGAAACAGACATAATGATGCTGTAAGGGAATTAGTTAAAAAATTAAAAAAGTTACATAAGGATAAAGAAAAAATTTTCAAAGACTATAATATTAAGATTAATCCATCAAAGATTTTAGATAAAATTACTGATTTAGAAAAACAAGTAGAGATTGAAACATCCTTTGAAAAAGAACAAAAACTAATGGAGCAAATAAAAAAACTAAGAAAGAGCTATGATGAGAGTTCAAAAGTAAGCGAAATTCTTAAAGACAGTGAAGACCTAAGCAGATCAATTAAAGAGAGTAAATCAAAAGCAGATGAATTCCATAAACAAATATTAGAGCTCACAAATAGTCCAAGCTATAATCAATTTATAATGTTATCTAAAGAAATAAATGAACTTAAAAAAATACAGGAAGACGCATTCAATAAATTTATTGAATATAAAAACCAGTTTAATAATAAAAATAATCAATTAAAAGAATTATTGAGAAAAGTAAAAGAAGAAAGACAAGAAATGGATAATGATAAAGAACTATTAAGGCAGGAAAAAGAGGCAAAAAACCAAGAGATTATAGAAAAAAAATCAAAGGATATAGAAAGAAAATTAAAAGAGAAGAAGAAGTTGACAACAGAAGATCTAATAGTACTCCAAGCAGAAAAAAATGATGAAAGTAATTAATTTTTCTTAAAGAAGCTACGTTCATACAAATACTTTAAATCATCATATATCGGAATAGATTTAACCTTATATCTTTTGACTAAAAAAATCCAAACAAGAGCTACATAAATACCAGATATAAATCTCCAGAACAACAAATGCAGCATTTCAAAATATTCTGCACCATAGAAATGATATATATACACTAATAGAATAATTCTTAATACATTCATTAGAAATATCAGCCCAAAACCAAAAATAATAAATCTTATTCTTTGTATATCTTTAGTCAGCATCGTTAATAAAAAAAACAAGTAATATGCAAAACCAGCAACACAAGCCTCAGTAATATTAAATACTTGACCTTGGATAACCAATTTAATCCCATCCACTACACTAGGTTCTAAAGGTAATAAAAAAAAATATGAAGTATATACGGTTAATGGAGTAAATATCAAATAAAATATATCTAGTGATATTAGACATAAAAAGAGTCTTATTATTAAATCATAGGTATATTTCATAAAAAGTATAAAACACATTTTTTTAAAAATATTTTTAAATTAAAAAACAATGAAATATGTATGAATTTTTTTATAGAACTGACAAATAGATTTTTTGAATTAGCTATGGGCCCAATAAATAACAAGGAGATGTTATGGGTTTTAATACCCTTATTAATCAATCTTTTTTTTATAGAGATATATTCAGCTAGATATAAATCAGAAAAGATAGGATGGGTCGGGGCATTTGGAAACAGTATTATTTTATTATTTGTAGCTATGGACCTGCTTAGACATCTCTATAATAAAGGAGACTTAGTAATTAGCCTGCAAATATCTCTAATCTTTGCCCTATTCTTTATAGCCGTGCTTATGGCAATATTAGATTTTTTTCATTCACTCCCAAAAGAACTAGCATACGTCATTTCTTCAGAATCAACAGTACATTTTTTAGCAGCAATTCTTATATTAATTATATACACTAATTCACCAATAGATATTTATACCATACTATCTATATTTATATTGATCTTAATATATTATATGGTAATAACTATTCTAAATTGGATCACCCCTACAGCTAAGGAAAATTAGCAATCTTATATATTTTTTCTGCTGTAGAAACAGAGGATATTTTCATCTTAATATTTAAATTTCTTCTTAAATAATTAATCTGTTTTTTTATCTCTTTTTTATCAAATTCCTTCAATAAAAATGTATTAGGTTTAGAAACATAAGGATGTATTGAAGCATAAATATTATTAAAATATTCTTGGAATCTTTCTAAAAAACCAACCATTTCTCTCAGATCATCTTCATTTTGTTCAGGTAAACCAACCATAAAATATAGTTTTATCCCCTTGAAATCTAATTCTTTTGCCATTTTAGCAAATTTAAAAAATTCTTCATCTCTTGCTAATTTTCCTAATTTTATTCTTAAATGTTCTCCGCACTCCGGAGCAATCGTTAAAGAAGTTTGGGATTTTCTTATCAATTTTAATATTTCTAAATCCATAACCTCAACCTTAATAGAAGGTACTGAAAATCTAATATTTTTTTCAATTAAATATTCTAAAATTTGTTTTCTTTTTGGATGGGTAAAAGATGCTGAATAGATTACAACCTTATTTCTTTGATTCAATAAAAGCCCATTATTTAAAATTTCAATAATTTCTTCAAAAGATCTATATCTCGGTTTTTGTTCCTTTAAAGCACAAAATTTGCAAGAAAAAGGACACCCCCTTTCTATTTCTAAAATAAAACACCTGCCAAATACATAATTTTTATCTATTTTCTCTGGCATTGGCTGATATAATGGATAAAATATATCTAGATCACAATAATAGCTGTTAATTTTATTTTTTTTAGGAACATAAACACCAGAAATTTTAGAAATAGCATTAAAAAAACTATTTTTATCATAAGAATATACTTCTAATATTTTAGGCAAAATAACCTCAGAATCACCAGTTACAAAAAAATCTATTAATCCCTCTAATGCCTTGGGATTCTGAATAACACAAGGCCCGCCAGCAAATGTATATCTTGGTTTATTTTTATTTAAAATTTGTTTTATATACCTTAAATCTAGTTCATATTGCCAAGTAAAACCAACCAAATCATAATTCTTCATATCCTTTAATCTATCCAAAAATAGCCTATCACAAGCCCAATTTGTTTTTAAATTAACTAAATTATATATAATTAGAGGAGCTAAACAATAGACCCCTCCATAATATAAATTAGGATAAACTATAGCTAAGGATTTCTGACCTTTAAACCATTTTTTCTCTATTAGTGGAAACTCCATATACCTCTTAAAAACAACATATTTAAATATATTTTTAAAAAAATCATAAATTCAAGCATAGTAAGATTTAAATATCTACTGAAACATAGATTATCACTGAAAAGAGGCAAAATAGGTAGAATATCAAGGAGGCACAGTCCAAAATGAAAAATAAATTAGGAGTATTTGCAATATTAGGAATTTTTTTAGTTCTAACTAGTGTAATTGCTAGTATAACACAGATAAGTTTGACTTGGCCAGATTCAGGATCAAGAAAACAAGCTAAACCTGGTGAAAGTACAGCTTATGATCTAATAGTAAGAAATGTAGGGGATGAATTGGTAGGATATATAAGCTTTGAAGTAACAGATCTAAGCGATAATACAAATATTATTCCAAGACCAGTAGCGCCAACTACAATAACAAATCTGGGTATTGGGGATGAAGCTACAGTTAGTTTTACAGTAGATGTACCTTCAGCAACACCTTTAGGCCTATATAAAGGAAAAATAACTGCACGTTATTATTATACTGGAGATTTAGCTGACTGGATAGATGAAGAGGATTTTTATCTAGAAGTAATTGATAACGGTGTAACCCCACAGTCAACCATGACAGTTGACAAGAGTAAAGTTGAGTTAGTAGCAGATGCAGGAGAATCAACAACTGAAGATTTTACAATCAGAAATGTTGGAACCACACAATTAACAAATATCGTTATAATCCACAATATACCATCTTCAACATTAGAAGACAGTGATGGAGATAAAATAACATTAACTATGACACCATCAACAATTGTATCGTTAGCACCAGGTGCATCACAAAAAGTTGATGTAAAAATGGATGTTGATAGTGGTTTTGATATAGACAATATAGTTGGAAAAATAACTATAAATGCAGCAGAATTATCATCTGGATTAAGTCTAGACTTAGATCTAAGTTTAACATCAGAAATAGGTTTTTGTGAAACAGGTGAAATAGGAGATTTAAATATAGATCTTGATGAACCAGAAGATGATGATGATTTTGAATTGGGAGATGAGATTCAAGTAAAAGGAGAAGTTGAAAACAATGGCGATGATGAAGTAGATGTTGTTGTTGAAGCTACATTAATAGATATAACTACAGGAGAAGAAATAGAATCTGAAAAAACAGATGAGATTACAATCGATGAGGATGAAACAGAAGCATTTGATTTCAAATTAACATTCGAAGAAGAAATTGACGAAGATGATACATACAAACTTATTGTGAAAGCATACGAAAAAGGTGATGAGGATGTAAATTGTGTAGATGAAGAGGTAGAGGTAGAATTAGATGTTCCTTCACACAAATTAAAACTAGAAAAGTTTGAATTATCACCAGAATCTATCGAATGTGGTGAGAGTACAAAAGCAAGAGTAGATCTTAAAAATTTAGGTAGTGATGATGAAGATTTCACTATATCTTTAAGTAATCAAGATCTGAATTATGAATTTGAGAGTAGCGAATATAATTTGGAAGAACTAGGTAAAGATGATTTTGATACATATTCATTCACAATCAATATACCAGATGAAATAGAAACAGGAGATTATCCTATTGAAATGGTAGTTGATTATAGAAGCGATATAATAACAGAAACAGCAAATTTAGCAGTATATTGCAGTTTAGCAGAAGAAAATGCAACAATAGAAGAAACCACAGAAGAATCAAATACTATAGTAGATTCACAAAATCAACCATTAGAAAACGATGAAACAGATACTGTAACAGCATATACAACAAAAGATACATTTGATGATTTTGAATTAAGCACAGGAACATGGATAGCAATTGATTTAGTAGTTTTGCTTTTAGTTTTGCTAGCAGTTACTTTAGTGCTTAAAAAAAGAAAAAAATCTTCCAATATAGAAGAAGAAATAGAAGAAAACGAAGAAGAAAATTAAAATACTTCTTTTATTTATTTTTTTTATGCATAAAATTTACAAGTTAATTTCTAATATTCCAAAAGGCAGAGTTACAACATATAAAGAGATAGCTATGGCTATAAATACAAAGGCATATAGATGGGTAGGCCAGGTATTAAAAAAAAATCCTTATGCACCAAGAATACCCTGCCATAGGGTTGTTTGTTCTAATGGTTTTATTGGTGGTTTTGCTACAGGAACAGAGAAAAAAATAGAATTATTAGAAAAAGAAGGTATTATTATAAAAAACAACAAAATTGTAGATTTTGAAAAAAAACTATTTAAATTAAAATAATTTATTCTATATAATAAAATATTAAACATAACACACTAAAAAAATAATAAAAACATTTAATAATTAAATTTATCTCTAATATAATATGGAAACAAGATTTAAAACAAAAAATATATTAGGGTCAGCAGTATTTTTTGCTATTATTTCGCAATTATTACACACACTTGGTGCAGTATTTACAATGGATTTTTATCTAGATGAAAAGTATTTTTCAGTATGGGGTAGATTAATGATGCCATCAATAGGTCCCCCACCAACATCTTTTATGCTTTACGGACTTATCTTTGCGTTTATTACTGGAATTTTATTTACAATAGGTTATATTATCTTCAAAGACGCAATCAAGATTAAAAATCCCTATAAAAGAGGTGCAGCCTTTGGTTTTGTAGTCTTTTTAATAGCGGCAATTCCATGGGCGTTATCACTGATTTTATTAATAAATCTACCAATATCATTAATAATTTCTTGGACAATAGAAGCATTATTGATTGATGTATTAGCAGGAATCTTGATTGGAAAACTCAATTGATTTTATTAAGACAAATATTTTTTCTTTCATCTTTTTTAATTTGTTGTTTGCTATTTCATTTAATTCTGTTATATATTCTTGATTTAAATTTGGTGTTAAATAATTGACTATTCTTTCTGTTGAATTTATCTCTAATAAAAGCCCATCTAACGAAATTAAACCAGATTTTCCTAATCCGGCCCTTAATACCAAGTCTAAAAGAATATTTGCTGCATTAAGGTTTCTGCATCTAACATGGAGTATTATGGGTTCTACCATTAACCAACAATTTTGAGTTATTTTTGGTAGATTACATGGTTGATGAGAAACAAAAATAAATTTACTTGATTTCTTTTCTTGTGTTGTTAATAAAACAATTCTTCCAGAACAAGAGGATGTTGTAAAATAATCATTTAAAGAGTTTATTTTTTCTAAAAGATATTTTATGTCATTGTCTATTGAGCCCTTTGTACTTTTGTCTTTTTTTAACAAAAAAATCAATTTTTTCTTTTCAAAATCCATCTTATTAATCCTCGTTTAAAATTTTTTCCAGGACAAGTCTTTTTAGAGTAATCCCTATGTAGCTTGATTTCATTTATATTCAATTCATTACATAGTTTCTTTAAAGCTAAAATCTGTTTTTTGCTTGGTTTTTCAATATCAAAATTGCCTGACAAACATATTCCAATAGAATCCTTATTTTGTCCAAAACAATGTGCACCTTCTTTATTAATATCCCGTCCTATTATTATTCTGCCACAATTTTCTATTAGAAAATGATATCCTATATCATTCCATTTATATCTATTAACATGTAAATCATAGATTTTTTCATATGTATTATGGTTTCCAGAATGATGAATAATGATTTTCATATTTTTTTAGCGCGGAGAGGGATTTGAACCCCCGATTTTCAGGTATCTAAATATCATAGGTAACCTCATAATACCTGCAGCCTGACGCCGTACCGCTTAGCCACCCGCGCATTATTCTTTTTAAAAACAATTCAATTTAAATAGGTTTTTATTCTTTTATAAGATAAAGTAAAGATATGAAGTGGGGGTGAACATATGAATTATAAATATATATTTGCAATACTTATTTTAATTATATTAATTTCTGGTTGTGGTAAAAAACAAAAACCAGAAGTTCCAGAAATTGATATAGACACATTAGAAACAGAAATAAATGAATTAGATCAAGAAGAACCAGAGAATATTGAAGAAGATTTAGAAGAGATTATAGAAGAAGATACAACACTAAATGAATCTGAATTGACATTAGAAACCGAAATAAATGAATTAGAATCTTCATTAATTGAGGAAAATGAGACAGATGCAGCAGATGCAGAAGAAGAATTAGCTAATTTAACTGCACTTATTTAGATTTTATTATTCTTAATTTAAAGCACATAAAGAGTAAACTATAAAAACATAACACTTACCATTTATTTGGGTCCGTAAAACCAGATCTATCTGGGCTCGTAATATAAGATCGAGAAGCCTAACCTGGATATGGCACCAGCCTTCTAAGCTGGAGACTGTGGGTTCAAATCCTACCGGGCCCGTTTTTTTAAGAATATTTATAAATTTAAATTATATTTTTAAGAATATGCATCTGAGAATTAAAAATAGATTAAGTCTAGAATCTGATATTTTAATATTTAGTATTGCTTTCTTTTATATATTAGCATCTGCTCTTTTATCCCCCATTTACCCATTATTTGTTAAGAATATTGTTGGTAAAGAAGCTTATGTTGGTTTTGTTATATCATTTATAGGTTTAGCATGGTTAATAACAACATTTATTGCAGATAGATTAATATATAAAATTGGAAAAACCTATTTGTTAAAAATTTCTCTATTAGGTATGGGTGTTAGTTTCTTAGCTCTAATGTATGTCAACACAATTTATACCCTATTAATTATAGAATTCTTTAGAACGTTATTTTCAGCAGCAGCATTATTAATAAGCTCTTTAATGGTGAGAGACTCAACAACCAAAAATAATATAGGAAAAACAGAAGGAATATTTTTTGTCGTAAGTAATTTTTCTTGGTTGATAGGACCATTTGTTGGCGGAATTATAGCCCAAGCATATGGATTTAAGGCTATGTTTTTTATTAGTGGTTTATTTTGTTTTGTTTCATTTTTCTTAAGTTCAAACAAATCAATTAAATTTAAGATCATAAAAAATGAAACAAAAGGAGAATTTTTTAAAAATTTCAAAGATTATTTTAAAAATAAAGAATTAGCTGTTGTTTATTTATTATCTGTAGCACTAGCCTTTTGGTGGGTTTTCATTTATACCTACACACCATTATATTTAATTAGTCTAGGGGAAAAGACCATCGGCTATGTTTTATTTGCTTTAGTGATTCCCTTACTTATCCTTGAAATACCAGTAGGCAGATTAGCTGATAAATGGAGCTATAAATGGCTAATGTTTATAGGATTTTCCTTAATGAGTTTTATTGCTTTATTATTATATCTCAACGGATCTCTTTATTTTTATATTATTTTAATTATTTTAGGTAGTCTTGGTGCTGCCATGATAGAACCACTAAGAGAAGCATATCTTTTTAAAATTATTAAGATAAAAGATGAAAGAAGATTTTTAACTATTTTTAGAACCGGCTATGAAATAGGATATTTAGCTGCTCCTCTTATTTATTCTTTTGTATTAATAAATAATGGAACTAATTATACTCAATTATTTTTAATTATTGCTATTATTATATTCCTATTTGGATTGACTTGTTTATTTTTAAAAGAACATAATAGACTAAAAAAGAGAGTTATTGTATCTAATATTAAAAAATACAATGGTACTTCTTGAAACTTAGTTATCTTTAAATATTCTTATTTTTTTAAATAAATATATGAACTTTAAAGATATAGAAAAGAAATGGCAAAAGAAATGGGAAGAAAAGAAGATCTTTGAGGTTAAAAGTAATCCTAAAAAAGAAAAATTCTTCATTACAGTGCCTTACCCTTATATCTCTGGAAGTTTACATATAGGTCATGCAAGGGTTGTTACTGAAGCTGATGTTTTTGCTAGATATCAAAGAATGTTAAAAAAGAATGTTCTTTATCCTATGGCCTTCCATATTTCTGGAACACCAGTTCTAGGAATTTCTCTAGCTATAAAAAATAATGATCAAAAGAAGATTGAAATGTACAAAAATTATGTTAGAACATATATTAAAGATGAAAAGAAGGTTGAATCAATTGTAAGATCATTTGAAGAGCCCAAAAAGATAGTTGATTTTTTTATACCTAAAATGGTTAATGAGTTTAAAACCTTAGGATTAAGTGTGGATTGGAGGAGAAGTTTTACTTCAGGAGATATTGAACATCAAGCCTTAGTTGAATGGCAATTTAGAAAATATAAAGAAAAAAGTTATCTTATACAGGGAAAATATCCAATTTTATTTAGTAAAACATTGAATAATGCTGTTGGAGAAGATGATATACAAGAAGGAGATACTAATCCTGTAAAAGTTCAAGAATTTACTCTTATAAAATTTAAATTTGAAGACTCTTTTTTAGTTGCAGCTACATTAAGACCTGAGACTTTATTTGGGCAAACAAATCTATGGATCAATTCAGAAGTAGAATATGTAAAAGTCAAGGTTAACGAAGAAAAATGGATAATTAGTGAAGAATGTGCTGAAAAATTAAGATATCAGGATAAAAAGATTGAGATTTTAGGTAAGATTAATGGTAGAGAGATATTAGGAAAATATTGCTTTGCTCCATTTATAGATAAAGAGATTATAATTTTACCTTTAGATTATTGTGATCCTAAAATTGGAACTGGGATAGTAACCTGTGTTCCAGGTCATGCACCAGTAGATTATATTGCTCTTTTAGAATTCCAGAAATCAAAAAAAATGTGTGATAAGTATGGATTAAATTACGAAACTATACAATCTATAAAAATTATTCCCATAATTAAAACACCAGAGTTTGGAGACAACGCTGTTGGATGTGTATGTGAAAAAATGAAAATTGTTTCGATGAACGATTTAGATAAACTTCGTGAAGCATTAAAAATAGTATATAAAACTGAATTTCACACGGGAGTTATGTTAAATAATTGTGGGTTATATTCTAACATGAAAGTATCAGAAGCTAAAGAAAAAATGCAACAAGAATTAATTAAAAAGAATAAAGGAGCTATTTTTTATGAAGCCTCTAGAATTGCTTATTCTAGGGATGGTGGTGAGGTAATAGTTGCTATTATTGATGGGCAATGGTTTTTGGATTTTAATGCAAAAGGTTGGAAAAACAAGGCTAAAAAATGTTTGAATAAGATAGAGTTATGGCCTGAAAAATATAGAAAACAATTTGAAGAGGTCTTTGATTGGTTAGATAAAAGACCCTGTGCAAGAAAACGGGGTTTAGGAACTAAATTACCATTTGATAAAAAATGGGTTATAGAATCATTATCTGATTCAACAATTTATATGGCTCTATATCCCATTATAGATATTATTAGAAAAAATAAATTTAAAAAAGAGCAATTAAGTGATGAATTTTTTAATTATGTAATGCTGTCTAAAGGAGATATTAAAGAGATTAGTAAGAAAACAAAAATTAAAGAAGAAAATTTAAAAGAAATGAATAAAGAGTTCAAATATTGGTATCCTTTTAATCATAGACATACCTTTACAGCACATTTATCAAATCATTTATCTTTCATGGTATTTGCGCATACTGCTATCTTTACTAAAAAATATTGGCCTAAAAGAATTTCTTTTCACGGTATGATCTTATCTGATGGGGAAAAGATGAGTAAATCTAAAGGAAACACAATTTCTTTGATTGATATCAATAAAAAATTTGGTGCAGATGTTTTTAGAGCCTATATTTGTAATTCTACAAGTGTAGAAAGTACATTTAATTGGAATTCTGAACATGTAGAAAACATGGAAAAGCATTTATCCAACCTATTTGAGCTTCTTAAAACCATAAAAGAGAATAAAAAAGAAACAGATTATTCAAATTTCAAATCTTTCATTTCGAAAACCGAAAGATTAACTAAAAAAGCAAAAGATTCTTTAGAAAAAATGGATTTAAGAGAATACTCTAATATTGTCTTATATGAACTCTATAATAATTATAAAAAAGCAAAGAGTAATGATATAAATAGTTATATTTATGATAAATGGGTAAGAATGTTAATGCCTTTAGTGCCACACATTGCTGAAGAATTATGGGTGGGAAATTTTATCTCTTTAACATCTTGGCCTGATTTTGATGAAACAAAAATAGATTTAAATGCAGAATACAAAGAAAATTTGCAAGAACAATTAAAAGAGGATATTAGGAAAATAAAAGAATTACTTAAAAAAGAAAAGATTTCTAAGATTACAATATTTGTTGCTGATAATTGGAAATATGAGTTTGCTAACAAATTTAAAGAATTAATAAAAGAAACACATAACCAAAATGAAATAATTAATTCATTTATGAAGACAAATTTAAAAAATAAAGGTAATGAATTAATTAAATTAATTAATTCTTGGTTAAGAGATCAAAATAAAATTCCTGAAATAGTTTTAAACAAAAATGAAGAATTGGCATTTATTTTAAATAATAAGTATATATTAGAAAAAGAATTTGATTGTGCAGTATTTATTGAAAAAAAAGCCCATGAAAAGGCAATACCAGGAAAACCAGCAATTTATCTTGAGTAGTTTTTTAAATATATTATTCAAGAATCTTATTCTTTTAAGTTGATTAGTCTTCATTCTTAATTACTCAAAAAAATTCTTTAAACTATTTGAATAATTTTATAAATAATTAAATCACAATATTAATGTATGGTAGATAATCTAATTAACTTAAAGAATGTTTGGAAAATTTATGATTTTGGAGAAACTAAAATAGAAGCATTGAGAGGTTTAAATCTAAATATTAAAAAAAATGAATTTCTATCAATAATGGGTCCATCAGGGTCTGGAAAATCAACATTACTAAATTCAATAGGCTGCTTAGACATTCCAACTAAAGGTGTAATTTACTTAAAAAATAAGGATATAACACATTTAGAAGAATCAGAATTATCACAGATAAGGGGAAAGATTATTGGGTTTATATTTCAAAGTTTTAATTTAATCGGAAGTTTAGATGCAATAAATAATGTTATTCTGCCAATGTCATTTCAAAATATTGAAAAAGAGAAAAGAATACGTAAAGCAAAAGAATTATTAACCCAAGTAGGTTTATCAGAAAGATTATCACATAGACCAAATCAATTAAGTGGTGGAGAAAAACAAAGAGTAGCAATAGCAAGAGCATTAGCAAATAATCCAGAACTAATACTAGCAGATGAGCCAACAGGAAATCTGGATTCAAAAAGTGGAAAAATAATAATGGAAATATTAAAAAAATTACATAAAAAATATCATAAAACCATAATATTAGTTACTCACGATTTGAATATAGCAAGATATGCAAAAAGAAAGGTATCACTTTTTGATGGGAGAATCATATGAAAAAATATATTATATTATTCTTATTAATATTGGTAACTGTAACAGCAGAAAGACAAAATCAAATATTTGATAACGAATTAAAATTAGAGTTGACAAACTATGATCCATCTCCAATTGTTCCTGGAGAAGAATCAAATATAGTATTTGATGCAATAAATGTTGGCGCAGTAGACTTAAACAACATTGTCTTACAAATACAAGAAAAATTTCCATTCTCAATGGTATCAGATAGAGAGATAACTATAAATTCTTTAAAAATCGGAGAAAGAAAATCATTTAGTTTTAAGATTAAAACAGATCATTCAACAAACAATGGCACATATTCTATTGGAATAAGTTATCTTACAAATACAAAAGGTATAGTAGAAGTAAAAGAATTTGCAATAGACATACAAAAATCTAACTTAATAATTACTCCAACAAACGTAAGAATAGAACCAGAAAGAATTAACCCAGGAGATACAGCAGTAATATTTATTGATTTAGAGAACTCTGGAGATTTCGCTTTAAAAGATATAAATATAAGATTGGATTTAACTGATCAACCATTTGCTCCTATTGAAGATACTGCTGAAAGAAATATAAAATTGTTAAATATTAATGATAAAGCATCAACACAATTTAAGATAATTTCTTTAGCAGATGCAGAAACAAAGATATATAAAGTACCCTTAAGAATTAGTTATGTCGATGAAACTGGAAAAAAATACGAAAAAGAAGAAAGTATAGGCCTTATAGTAGACGCAAACCCATCATTTCAAATCAATTTAGAAAATGCAAATATTTACAAACTAGAACAAGCAGGAAAAGTAACAATAAGTATTTCTAATATAGCCCCAACAGATGTTAAATTTGTTAGTCTAGAATTATTAGAGAGCGATTATTATCAAATATTGTCAAATCAAAGGGAATATATTGGAAATTTAGATAGCGACGATTATGAAACCGTAGAATTCCAAATTTATGCTATGCAAATAAAAGAAGATAATTTCTTACCATTAAGATTAAAAATAAAATATAAAGACGCTTATAATAATGAAAAAGAATTCGAAGAAGAAATAAAATTAAATGTATACTCCAATTGGGAAGCAGTAAAATATGGCTTAGAAAAACCAAATACAACCTATTTAAAGTTTATTATAAGTATATTATTACTTTTATTTATATGGTCTGCTTATAGGGAATGGCAGCGAACAAAAAATATTTGGAGTGCAATAGGCAATACATTTGTAAATACATTTAAAAGTTTGTTTATAAATCCCTGGAAGAAGAATAAAAATGTTAAGTGATGCATTTTTATTTGCTGTTAATGGAATCAAATATAGAAAATTAAGAAGCTGGTTGACTATTCTAGGTATTGTTATTGGTATTTCTCTTATTATTACTATGATATCGTTAGGTGAAGGTATGAAAATAGCAGTTGATGAACAATTGAATAAATTTGGTAAAGAAGTAATAATGATTTTTCCAGGAGAAGAGGCAAATCTTTTAAGTGGTTTTATTGGTGGCTTAAGTCTAGATGAAAAAGATATAGACGTTATAAAAGATATAAAAGGGGTAGATATTGTAGTTCCTTTTTTTATGAAAGCTGTAAATATGAAATACGATGATCAGGAAAAAATAGTATTAATGCATGGTATTCCACCTGAAGAAGCTTCTAAGCTATTACAGTATTCAGAGGGATGGAAGATAGATCAAGGAAGATGGCTTTCAGATGGAAAAGAAGTTTTGCTTGGTTCAAAATTAGCAACGCAGAGCTATAAAAACAAAAATGATGATTTTAAAGATATAAATATAAAAGAAAAGCTAACAATAGAAGGCTCAAGGTTTGAAGTAGTTGGGATAGTAGCAAATCAAGGGGAAAGAAACCACGATTTTGCAGCATATATGCCAATAGATGAATTAAGAGAGATTACATCAGATTTCGATACAGTAAGCGTAATAGAGGTAAAAATAACACCAGGAGAAGATCCAGAAAATACCGCAAATGAAATAAAAGATGCCATTAAGAATAGGAGAAAAAAAGAGGATTTTGCAGTTCTTACAAATGAAAAAGCAGGAGAAGTAGCAGGAAATATTATTGGAATAATAGAGGTTGTACTCTTAGGAATAGCAGGTATATCTCTAATTGTTGGAGGAATTGGAATTATGAATACAATGTACACATCTATTTTAGAAAGAACAAAAGATATAGGTGTAATGAAGGCAATAGGAGCAAAGAATAAAACAATTCTTAGTATATTTCTAATAGAAAGTGGAATAATAGGAGCCATTGGAGGCATATTTGGAATATTGTTTGGGTGGCTATTAGCAAAAGCTGTAGAATTTATTGCTATTAATCAAGGTTTTCCTATGCTTAAAGCAGATTTAAATCTAAGCATAATCCTGCTAAGTATTAGTTTTGGATTTATTATAGGTTGTGTATCCGGGATATTGCCAGCAAGGAAGGCATCAAAATTAAAACCAGTGGACGCCTTAAGATATGAATAAATTTATAAATAGATAAATTTATAAATAGATAAAATTATACAAGATTAAGGGGTGATTAAATAATGGAAAACAAACATTTCTATGCTTCATTAGTTATAATAGTTTTTGTTGTGGCAGTTGCAGGAATAGCTATGACTTACACAGGTAAAGCTACAAGTTATAGGGGGAAAGGAACATTAGAAATTACATTAGCAAAAAAACTTAGACAAGAATGTAATGGGGCTGTTTTTTCAGAAAATAGAGATGGAAAAAGAGCATTTCTTGGATTTGTAGAACAAGGACAAACAGCTAGATTCTCATTAAATCCTGGAATGACTACAATTGTTATAAAACCATCCTCAAGAACAGCACAAAATAGTGAAATATGTTGGAACGATTATCAAGAGTTTTCGCAAAATATCAATATATTGGCTAATCAAATGATAAGATTACATTCAAATCTGCTTTCTAGAGATTAAGCATATAATTGTTTATATATTTTTTATTTTTAAGTTGTAACAAAACTAATTTAAATAAAATCTATGTTTATTTCCTATGAATAAAAGAAATGTCTGTAAAGAGATACCATTAGCTGAGATAACATTAAGAAAATATGAACGCCCATCTGATCTGTCTAAAAGGGATTTAATAAGAAAATTATGTTTAAGCATAGGTTTATTACAACCAGGCGATTCTAGGGATATTATTGTTGATGTTTTTTTGATTCTATTCAATTCAGAAAAACCATTATCTTCAGAAAAGATTCAAGAAAATGTAATTAATTATAGAAAAGAGAATAACTTGTCTTTGACAGGAATAGCATCTTCAAATATTAGACGACAAATTAAACGTTTAAAAGACATTTTTTTAATAGAAAAGAATGAAAATGGCTATAGAATTAATGAAGGAGAAGAGTTAATTAACATCTATGAACAAAAAATTGAGAAATTTTATTTGAATGAAATAAACACAAGAGTAAAAGAATATTTTAGGGTTTTAAAAAAATAAACAATTTATTAAATCTTTAATCTCTTTTTTTGTTTTGACCATCATTATCTTTTCTCGTAAATATTTAATATTTTTGATTCCCTTTGTAAAATAAATTGCTTGCATCTTTGCATGTTGTAAATCTAAATCATCAAAAATTTCTAGATAAGTATTAATTTTTTCTTCTTTTGAAGGTAAAGAATATTTTTTAGTTTTAATATAATCCCTAATCTGTTTAAAAATAAATGGATTTCCCAAGGCCCCACGCCCAACCATAACAGAATCACATTTAGTAGTCTTTTTCATTTTTATATAATCTTCTGGACTAAATACATCTCCATTCCCAATCACAGGAATAGATATATTTTCCTTTAATTCTTTGATATACAGCCAATTTGCATTCCCAGAATAATGTTGTTCTTGTAGTCTTGCATGTAATGTAATAGCTGCAATATTATTTTTTTCAGCAATTTTTCCTATATCTAAAAAATTAATTCTTTTAAAACCTGCCCTAATCTTAATGGTTATCGGTATATCTAATTTAGTAATTTTAGATAAAATATCATCAATCTTTTTTGGCCTATTTAATAGATAAGAACCTGCCCCTTGTTTTATTATCTTGGCAGCTGGACAACCAAGATTTAGATCAATAAAATCAAAATTCTCTTTTATTATTTTAATAGCCTTAATTATGTTGGTAGTATTTGCACCAAATAGCTGTATTCCAATAGGTTTCTCATCATTGCTAGTTTTACATAATTCTAATGTTCTTTTATTCTTCCTAGCTAAGGCATTTGCAGAGATCATCTCTGTAATAACAATATTAGCCCCAAATCTCTTACATAATAGTCGAAACGGCATCTGAGTTATATCAGCCATAGGTGCTAAAATGATTTTATTCTTAAAATTCATAAAAAGAAGAATCAAAACATTTTTAAATAAGTTTTTATTATTTATATAAACTAATATACAAGAGGTGATAAAATTTGGCAAAAAAAGTAGTTCAAAAAAGAGTTGAAAATGAATGCCCTAATATGAAATTTTATATAGCAGCATTAGTTGTAATCGTAGCTATTGTTTCTATATTTGCACTATACGTTGGAACAAATTATAGTGGATCTGCCGTTTATAAACGACCAGGAGAAGGTTGTTTTATTGATAATGATTTATGTCAATATGGTTGTGAGTTAAATATTGGTGATGATAGAGAGGGTACTTGTAGGGGAGCTCCTTTAGGTGGGCAATGTGGTACTGATAATGACTGTGAAAAAAGTAGATGTGACATAATTAGTGGCGTTTGTGGTGGAAAAAATGCATTTTGTAGAAAAAATACAGAATGTCTATCTGGAACATGTTTAGTGAACTACAGATTATCAGGGAAAGTTTTAAATAATGTTTGCGCATAATTTTTATTTTTTTATCGTTAAATTTTTATACTTCTTCATATTATAAAAATTATGTTTTGTCCAAAATGTGGTGGATTACTAATGCCTTCTGCTGGAAGAATGGCATGTAGTTGCGGTTATAAACAGAAAGAAGGAAAAATCTGTGAAAAAAAAATAAAAGAAAAAAAATTAGAGATAATTGATTCTAAACAAACAAATAAAATATTACCAACTGTTGACGCAGATTGTGAGGGTTGTGGCCATGAAAAAGCTTATTTCTGGATGCTACAGACAAGAAGTTCTGACGAACCAGAAACTAGATTCTTTAAATGCTGTAAATGTGGCCATCAATGGAGAGAATATGATTAGTTCTGTTTTATATTTTAGGAAAATCTTTATAAAGATTTAATAGTTATATTTTGTTGAGGTGAAAAGTGGTTGAATTATTAATATTGCCTGTTGTCGGATTAGGAATAATTTTAGGATTATATGAATTAATGGCTATACATAAAGACATGAATTTCAGGGGCTCTCACTGGGTTGGGCATGGATTTCATGCAGTGCTTTTTATGATGGTTGCATTATTTGCTGTTTTAAATATTGAAACATTTTTTGCATTAGCTAATGTCGAGAGCTGGGGATTGCCGACTTGGATGTTAAATCCATGGGTATTTAGAATACTAGTAGGCTTTGTATTAAATATTAAGATGCATGTAGCTTCTGCTTTAGCACATGGACAATTAGCAGCAAGAGGAATGGCTGAACACTGGACACATACAATCTTAATTTCAATCTTGGTTATAGTATCGCCATTATATTGGCCAATATTAGAACCATTCTTACCAGATTGGATGGGTGGTTTAAAGTAAATAAATCTTTAAAAAAGGGTATTTTAGATGAGTAAATATGAAATTAACATTAATTGAACCAAAATATCTAAAAGAAAGCATAGGCATTATATCTGAATTAGTAAATGATGTTAATATAAAGATAAATAAAACAGGCATAGAACTAGTTGCTATTGATCCAGCTAATGTTTCTATGGTTATTTTTAGATTATTAAGCAGCGCCTTTGTTACCTATGAATTAGATAGTGATAAAATAATAGGTATTAATCTAGAACATTTTAAACAAATATTAAAGAGAGTAAAACAAACAGATATTATGACTTTAGAATTAGACGAGAATAAAAATAAATTAAACATTTTATTACAAGGAGACACTAAAAGAAGTTTTACTTTGTCTTTAATTGATATAGATAATTCAGAACAGAAAATTCCAAATTTAGATTTTACTGTTAAAGTGGAAACAAATTCTAATCTATTTAATGAAGCCATAGAAGATATAGATGTAATTGCTGAAAGCCTAAGTTTAAGTGTTGATAACAATGTTTTTTTAATAAAAGGTGAAGGAAATTTAAGTCATGGATTAATTGAACTAAGGCCAGAGAATGAAACAGAAATAATTAACAATAAAGGAGAAAATATTAAAGCTAAATATTCTATAGAATATCTGAAAAAGATCATCAAAGGGGGTAGATTAAGTAATAAGGTAAGTTTACAGTTTGCTCAGGATTATCCATTAAAGATAGAGTACAAAGTTATTGATAAGATGAATATGACTTTTATTTTAGCTCCAAGGGTTGCTAATGACTAATTTAAAATCTCGTCTATAGATTTCCTTAAATTAAACAGAAATAAATGGTTCTAAAAAGATTTCTATTCTTTTTTTATTTAAAAATTTACTAAAAAAAATAACAACCTTTATTATATTTAAAAAAATAACTAGAATATGAATAAAAGAGGTCAAATATTTATTACTATAGCAATTATTGTTATTATATTTG
>JAGVZW010000025.1 GCA_018302235.1 Candidatus Woesearchaeota archaeon | reverse complement strand
CATCAACACCCAAATCAACTAAATTTTTAAGAATAGAAGAACCCTTTTCTCTGAAATCAACAATAATCTTAATCTTATCAATATATTTATTTAAACCAACATCTTGACTTAAATTTAATTTATTTTTTATACTTTTCAACAATTCCTTCATTCTCTTCTCCTTATGAAATGCCACCCAATGATAAGCCTCATCTCTAGTATTCTTAGCCATTAAAACAACAACCCTCCCTTTATCCATCCTAGCAGTCCTTCCCCTTCTTTGTATAGTTCTTATTGCCGAAGGTACAGGTTCATAAAAGATAACTAAATCCACATTAGGTATATCCAATCCCTCTTCCCCAATAGAAGAACTCAAAAGAACATTAAACTCATCCCCCCTAAATTTATCCAATAAATCCAATTGTTTCTTCTGAGTCATTCCTCTTCCATCTTTATTATTTTGCCCAACAAAAACCTCAGCCTTTATTCCTTCAATTTGATTTAACTCTTTTTCTAAAACCTTAATAGAATCCCTATATTGATTAAAAACAATAATTTTCTTATCCCTATTTTCCAAAATAATTTCTTTTAATTTTACAAGTTTCGGATGTTCTAAATCCAAATAATGATTTGCCTTAGCTAAAGCATTTCTAAAATTTAAATCATTTACTAAATTTTTTACAGCCTTAGTTTTTCCCTTTTCAGCCTCCTTAACTAATTTATTCATATAAATAACTAAAGCCTTCATTCCTTGAGTTTCCAATAATTCTAAACCATGTTGAATCTTTAAAACCTCAGCAACAGAACTAACTGATTTCATCAAATTAAAATCCTTATCACCCCTAACTATTCTTCCTTGTAGCTCTCTCATTAATCGCAATAAATCACTCTTAGTATTCAAACCATTAAAACCACTAACCTTCAAAATATCCAATTTAGAATTATAACAACTCTCAATTAACCCCCTAACAACTAAATATTCCTCAGACAAACTAACCCTAACCCATTCAATATTCATCTGTTGAACATATGGTTTAACATCTCCATCATCTTCATTCCTAAATTCAATTTCCTCAATAAAAGCATTCTTACAAACATCTTGAATCTTCTCCAAATCATCCCCAGGTGAAGCAGTTAATCCAATAATCCTAACATTATTCCCTATACGATTATACTGCTTGCACAACCAAGTATAATCATATTCCTTAACATTTCTATGCGCCTCATCCAAGACTAACAAACTAATCTCCTCCAAATTCAACCTCTTAGAAATAATATCATTAGAAATAGTCTGAGGTGTACTAACAATAACCCTAGCTAGTTTAATTAACTCCCCTCTTTTCTCTGGTGCGACCTCGCCACTAAATAAAACAACCTCTTCCTCTCCAAGAGTGGTATCTTTAATAAATTCATCCCTTATCTGACCTGCTAAGGGTTTTGTTGGAGTTAAAAATAAAATCTTTCCTTGAAAAGTATTTAACCTACTAACAGCAACCAAAATAGCTAACTTAGTCTTACCCAAACCAGTAGGTAAAACAATCAAAGTATTTTTACTAATACAACTACTCAAAATAGTTTCTTGATATAATCTTGGTTTAAACCTAATCTCAATCATAAATATTTAATAAAAAAATAGTACTTAAACCTTATGCGTTCATGTCCACTGCAAAATTCAACCAACCAATAAATTAGTTGGTTTTCTTTTGCAATTCTTATAAAACGACTAACATTAGTTGATTGGAAAAATAAGATAAATGAATTACAATAAAGCTTTTTAATAGCCTATTTAATTTTGAAATGTGACTAATTTATATCCCTTCCTTCTAGATAGAGACAATCCAAGAGATTTAAGAGAAACTCCATTAAGCCCACCAAAAATATATAGAATAGCAGAAGAATATAGACAATTCATAGATCAGATAATTGTCTCAAATGGAAAAATAGAAGCAAGAATCTGGAGAATAAGAGAAGTATTAAAAAAAGAATATAAAGACGCTACTACAGAACCAAAAAATAGAGTTATAGTAATTCCAATATTAGAAGGAGCAAGCAACTTTTATAACGGACTCTTTAGAACAAAACCAACCTTTCATCACAGAGCAATCTCATTAACAAGCAAAAGTTATAACAACTCTACTAGTTCAGGAGATCTCAATCTAAATCAAGATAATCTACAAGAAATCGCAAAATCAATTCCAGGAGAAAGAGTAATTATTATAGAAGACATAATTGATACAGGTAATACATTAAAAGGAATAGTTGATCTCATTCAAGACCAAAAACCTAGAGATATAAAAATAGTAAGCTTATTAACTAAACCAGATCGACACAAATCAAAAAACCTAGAAGCTTTACTTCCACATATCGCAAGTATAGGATTTATTATACCTGATATATTTATAATAGGATACGGACTAGATGCTGGAGGATTCCTAAGAGAATTCCCTGATCTTGCAACACCCTCAGAATATTGTATTAAAAAATTAATAAACAAATTACAATAAATTTTGTGACGACCAAACAATAATCTACTATAATGCTGTGCATATTATAATAATCTACTGATTGTATAGTAATATTAAATTCTACGAATAAGGTAATATATTTAAAAAAAGAAATAGAAGAATTCTTTAAAACCGCGACATTTTATATAGAAGCTATAAAAAAAGGAGAAATAAAATTTAAAGCAAATCCTTTATTCTTTCTATACATTCTGCTATTTTTTCTCCATTTTCTGTTAAAGCAATGGTTTTAATTCTACCTTGTTTTGCAAAAGTTACTAAATTCGCTCTTTCCATTTCTTGTAATATTTTTACAGCATGCGAATATGTACAATCAACTTCTTTAGCTAAAACAGAACCGTATCTATTTCTACTGTTTTGTCTTAGTGCGACTAACACCATAGCGGGTTTTCTTCTAAAAAAAACCTCAAATATATCTTTATTATCTTTTTTAATCACATCCGGTTCCCCCTAAATATTATCTAAAAATCTGCCTCTTTTCTTTTTTACTTATTGTCTTGCAGAATAAACTTCTTTATAAATATTTCTCCTTATATATATTCTACAAAACATATATGAAACTACAAAAAAGTTACAACAAAAACAATAAAAGTTAAAAAAAATTCACTAAAATAGAAAAAATGATTGATATAAATTTAATTAGAAATGAACTAGATCTAGTAAAAAAAAATTGTAAAAATCGGAATTATGATGAAAAGATTGTAGATAAGATCTATAGTTTGGATAAAAAGTGGAGAGAATTAAAATTAAAGGACGATGAGTTAAGATCAATAAGGAATAAGATATCAGAAGAGATTAATCAAGCTAAAAAACAAAAAAAGCCCATAGATATTTTATTAAAAAAAGTAAAATCTGTTTTAGATGAATTAAATATAAATGAGCAAGAAGAAACTAAACTTAGGATTGAATTAGATATTTTATTGGCAACTCTTCCTAATATACAAAATCCAGAATGTCCAATCGGTGATGAAGAAAAAAATAAAGAGATAAAAAAAATAGGAAAGATATTAAAAATTAAAAATCCAAAATCACACCTTGAGCTTGGGGAAAAATTAGATATTATTGATATGAAAAGAGCAACAAAGATAGCCGGAGCTGGATTTTATATTCTTAAAGGAAAGGGGGCAAAACTTCAACGTGCTTTGATTCAATTTATGCTTGACTTTCATGAAAAAAATGGTTTAATAGAGATCAACCCCCCACAATTAGTTAATACAAAAACAGCCTTTGGAACTGGTAATTTACCTAAATTTGAAGACCAATTATATAAAACAAATGAAGGGTTTATTCTTATACCCACAGCTGAGGTCTCTGTAACTAATATTTATGCGAATGAGGTATTGATAGAAAAAGAACTTCCTATAAAATTTTGTTCTTTTACAGAGTGTTATAGAACAGAAGTAGGGAAGAAGATGGGTGAAGAAGGTCTTTATAGGGTACATCAATTTGAAAAGGTTGAAATGGTATATTTTTGTAAACAAGAGGATTCAAATAAATTGTTAGAGGAAATGACTAAAAACGCAGAGAAGATACTCAAAAGGTTAGGAATACCTTACAGAAGACTTTTATTAGCAACGAGAGATACTTCTTTTTCTAGTGCAAAAACATATGATTTAGAGGCTTGGAGCCCGGTTATGAATAAATATCTAGAAGTATCCTCTTGCTCTAATTGTACTGATTTTCAAGCAAGAAGAATGAATACTAAATATCAATGTAAATCTGGAATAAAATTTATTCATACATTAAACGGTTCAGGTCTAGCACTACCGAGATTAATGATATCACTACTGGAGAATAATCAGCAGATTGATGGTTCAATTAAAGTTCCAAGGGCGCTTTGGCAATATACAGGCTTTAAAGAAATAAAACAATAACTTTAAATAAAATTCTTTTTTTAAAATATCTATGAATGCAAGATTAGATGAAGAAAAAGATGTTTATACAGAAGAAGGTAGAGAAGAGCTTAAGGAAGAAGATGCTATAGATGAGTTAGAGGAAGGATTTTTAGAGGGTTACGAGAATGATTTAGCTGAGTGTTCTTATTGCCATCAAGTCCTTGTAGATGAAGATTTTGTAGAGAGCGAAATTGATGGAAAAATAATGAGATTTTGTTGCAATGCTTGTTATGAAGAATATATAAAAAAAAGAAAATGAAAAAATTAAAGATTTTATCTGCAGGTGATATTCATGGAGATTCTAGAGCTGCAATAAAACTTGCAGAGAGGGCTGAAAAAGAAAAAGTTGATCTTGTTATTCTTTGTGGTGATATAACAAATTTTCGTATAGACTCTCAAAATTTAATTAAACCATTCAAGGAGAGGAATCTTAAATTATTATTAATACCTGGCAATCACGATAGTTTTGCAACAGCAGATTTTTTAGCACAATTATATGGAATGAAGAATATTCATGGATACTCTGTTCAGTACAAAGATGTTGGCATATTTGGATGTGGTGGAGCAAATATTGGCCAAGAAAAACTTAATGAAGAAGAGATCTACAACACACTAAAAAAGGGGTTTAAACAAATAAAAAGCTTGAATAAAAAGGTAATGGTAACTCACGTACATCCAACAAAAACAAAGATGGAGAAATTAACACTATTTGTACCTGGTAGCAATGGTGTAAGACGGGCTATAGAAAAATTTAAGCCTGATATATTATTATGCTCTCATGTTCATGAAGCTGCGGGATTAGAAGAGAAAATAGGAAAAACAAAAGTAATAAATGTAGGAAAGGAAGGAAAAATTATTGAAATATAAACATTTAAAAGTAATAAATAAACTATTTATTGATGCAACTTAAGAAAATAGAGGTAGTAGTTGATAAAATAATTCCACTCTTATTAGTTATTTTATTATTTGTAATTATAGCTGAATTATTATTTAAAGAAGAAATTAATAATTATATTGTATATATTGATATATTCGATATGTTTTTAATAATAATCTTTAGTGTAGATTTAATGTTTAAATATAGTAGGACTAGGAAGATGAAATTCTTCTTTAAAAGATACTGGTTGGAGATAATAGCTATATTTCCATTTTTTTTAATTTTTAGATTGTATGAAGGTTTTGCTTTGTTTTTTGGAAACTTATGGGAGTTTGTTTTGCCATCACAGAAGATAATACATGAGGGATTAGTAGTAGAAAAGATTGTTGCTGAAGACTCTAGAATGGTAAAAATAATTAGGCCTTTAATGCGTATTTTTAAATTTGGAGAATTAAAAGAAAAGAAGAAAAGAAAGGACTTCTTTAGGGATTTAAAAAAGATAGAAGATGAAGGAATAGGTATTACGAATAGTTCAATAAAACTAACTAAAAAGAGAATTATAACTACTAAAGCTATTACCAAAAAGTTAGAAAAAAATGGAATAATAATCACAAAAAAAGGATTTATGTTTTTAAAAGATTTTGAAAATAAAATAGAAAAAAAATCTATGAGATTAAATAATATAAAAAAAATATTAACACGTATAAAATTAAAAAAGTTTATGAATGCATTAATGTTTTATGAAAAACCATAACTTTTTAAACTTTATATTTTGTTCTGAATTATAATGACAACACAAATGATTATAACAGAAAAACCTTCTGTTGCAGAAAAGATTGCTCAAGCATTAAAAGAAAAAAATTTAGAAAAGAACAAAGATGGTAAAGTTTCTTATTATACTTTAACAAGAGATAATAAACATATAGTCATAGTTTGTGCTGTTGGTCATCTATTTACTGTAGCTGAAAAAGAAAAGCACGGATGGACATATCCCACATTTTCAATAACATGGAAACCTTCATATGAAGTTAACAAAGAATCAGATTTCACTAAAGCTTATCTTACAACAATACAAAAAGTATCAAAAAAGATTGATGAAGTTATAATAGCTACAGACTGGGACATAGAAGGAGAAGTAATAGGAGAAAGAATCCTAAAATACCTATGTAAAAAAAATACTGCTATGAGAATGCAATATTCTACAACAACAAAAGAAGATCTTTTAGAATCTTATGAACATATAAACAAATCTTATGATAAAAAACTAGCTGAAGCTGGAATCACAAGACATGAATTAGATTTTATTTTTGGGATAAACCTCTCAAGAGCATTAACTCTTTCTGTTAAAGCTGCCACTAATCGTTTTAAAATATTATCTTCAGGTAGAGTTCAAGGTCCTGCTCTAAAATTATTATATGATCGTGAAGTAGAAATTGAAAGTTTCAAACCAATTCCATTCTTTGAATTATATGCTGAAACACAAACAAAATCAAAAGAGATAATATTTGCTCAGCATGAAAAAGGAAAAATAGAAGACAAACAAGAAGCACAAAAAATATACAAAAAAATTAAAGATGAAAAAACAGCAACTATCACAAACTTAGAAAAGAAACAACATAAACAATTACCTCCTATTCCTTTTGATTTAACTAGTTTACAAACTGAAGCATATGCGATTCTAAAGATTGCACCTAAAAAAACATTAGAATTAGCACAAAATTTATACACAAATTCTTATATTTCTTATCCTAGAACCTCTTCACAAAAATTACCTGAATCTATAGGTTATAAAAAAATATTAAAAAAATTAGAATCTAAATTTTCAAAAGAATGCTCATTTTTATTAAAAGGTAATCTTAAGCCAAGAGAAGGTAACAAAATAGATGCTGCTCATCCAGCAATCTATCCCACAGGAGAATTACCAAAAAAACTATCTCCTCAAGAAGCAAGATTATATGAATTAATAATTAGAAGATTTTTTGCAGTCTTTGGTGAGCCTGCATTAAGAGAAACTTTAACCCTAACAATTGATGTTAAAAAAGAAAATTTTATTGCAAAAGGTACTATTACTCTAGAACCCGGTTGGCATGACTTATATAAACCATTCTTGAAATTAAAAGAAGAAACATTACCTATAGTTGCAATAAATGATAATCTAGACGTTAAAAAAATAACTTTAGAAGAAAAAGAAACACAGCCTCCTGCAAGATATAACGAAGCATCAATAATTAGAGAATTAGAGCAAAAAAATCTTGGGACAAAAGCTACTAGAGCACAAATTGTAGACAACTTATTCCAAAGAAATTATGTAGAAGGCAAACCTATTCAAGTAACCGAATTAGGCAAAAGAACAATTAATACATTATTAAAATATTGCCCAGAAATCTTAGATGAAAAATTAACTAGAGACTTCGAAGATGATATGGAAGCAATTCAGCAAAAAGAAAAGAAAGGTTCAGAAGTAATAGAAGCTGCAGAAAAATTCTTAACTACCACTCTAAAAAAATTCAAAACTCATGAAAAAGAGATAGGAAAAGAATTGGGCGAAGCAAACATAGAAACTCAGCAGCAGCAATCAAAAATAGGTCCTTGTCCACTATGCAAAAAAGGAGAACTAACAATTAAAAGAGGTAAATTCGGTTTGTTTATAGCTTGTACAGAATATCCTAAATGTGAAGCAACATTCAAAATACCAAAAGGAAAAGTTTTACCTAATGAAAAATTATGTGAACACTGTAATTATCCAACAATAAAATTAATTAAAAAAAGACCTCAAATCTTATGTATCAATCCTAATTGTCCTTCAAAGAAAATTGATGAGAAAAAAATCCTTGCAGAAGGAAGAAAATGTCCTAATTGTAGTTCAGATTTAATTATTAGAAGATCAGCTTATGGAGCGTTCTTAGCCTGTCCTGGCTATCCTAAATGTAAGCATATCGAAGCAATAGTTAAAAAAGAAGAAACAAAAAAGAAAGTTACTAAAAAATAATTATTCTAAATAATTACATAAAAAAAGTTCTTCTCCAGTAACATTCAGAAAATATGGAAATAAAATAATTATCTTCTTTCTAGCAGGAAAACCCATCGTGATTAGAATAGAAAACAAAAAAATAGCAGATTCATTTCAAAAACATTTTAACTTGCTATGGAAAAATAATTCCTGAATTATTAATTTCAAACTCAAATTTATTTCCTTCACTATGTAATATTCTAGGTTCTTTTTCTAAAAATATTTTTGTATCACAACTATTCATGACAAAATTTCCACCTACACATTTAATTGTTGTAGTTGTAATATCACAATATACTTGGTTCATAATCAAAATACAGGTTTTCTTGGAAAATAATTTTAATCTATCAAAGTGCTTCTTAACTAGAAGATTGGCTAATACATGATCTTTTCTTAGCTCACTTCTATAATAATAACCTAAGCTGTCTAAAATCAATAGATCACATTTCAAAGGCAGTTTTTCTATTAATCTATATTGTTCATCTAAATTTTTTACTTTAAAGACTATAAGATTTTCGTATAATTTATTGTTTGAAATTAATTTGAATCTATCGACTGTAAATCCATTTTCTGAGTCAATATAAAATACTTTTTTATTTTTAGAGGCAAAAAAATTACTAGTTATCATTCCTAAAGTAGTTTTTCCTGTTGCTGGCGTACCGTAGATTAAATTAATTCCATCAGAAAAACCTCCAATTCTTAAATCTAGATCTTCACAGCCAGTACTAAACATGGATTTATTAAAAAATTTATGTTTAAATAACTTTGTAGTCTAATCTCGTAATATTTTTATAGATTTAAGAAAACAAATAATTTAAAAGAGAAAAGAATTTAAACATTTATGAACAAGAGAAGACTATGTTTGAAATAAAGCTTAAGGTTATGGAAGCCCTGCAAGAAGAGGCATATAAAGGTGTTGTGAGAATCGATTCACAAACAATGAAAGAGATAAATGTTAGACCTGGAGATATAATAGAAATAGAGGGATCTAGAAAAACAGTCGGGATTGTGGACAGAGCATATCCTACTGATGTAGGACAGAGTGTTATAAGAATGGATGGTATTCTAAGAAGAAATGCAAAAACATCATTAGGTGAAAATGTGATTGTTAGAAAAGCAGAGATTAAGGAGGCAAATACAATAACAATTGCACCTGCACAGCCAAATATTACAATTCAAGCAGATCCGTTTATATTCAAGAGAGGTTTATTGGGTAGACCCGTTATGAAAGGAGATCAAGTAGCACTAGGTGGAACAGCAAGAAGAAAATCAGCAATGGCTGATTCTCAATTTGAGGATATATTTGGTTTTTTTGAACAAGGGGGTTCACCGTTTGGATTTGGTAAATTAAAATTTTTGATACTAGAAACTGAACCTAAGAATTCTAGTGTAATTATTACAGAAAATACAAAGATAATTCTTAAATCAAAGATAGAAGAAATCCCGGAAGAAAAGATCATAGATATAACTTACGAAGATATTGGTGGATTAGAAGAAGAAATAAAAAAAATTAGAGAGATGGTTGAACTTCCTTTAAAACATCCTGAAATATTTGAAAGATTGGGAATACAACCCCCAAAGGGTGTTCTTTTACATGGTTCTCCAGGAACAGGAAAGACATTATTAGCTAAAGCAGTAGCAAATGAAACAAATGCACATTTTATTCATATCGATGGTCCTTCAATTTTATCTAAATTTGTTGGTGAGGCAGAAAAAAAGATTCGTTCTGTATTTCAAGAAGCAGAAAAAGAAGCTCCTTCAATCATTTTTATAGATGAGATAGATAGTATTGCACCAAAGAGAGAGGAAAGTTATGGTGAAGTAGAAAAAAGGGTTGTTGCTCAATTGTTAGCAACAATGGATGGTTTAAAATCACGAGGTAAAGTTATAGTTATAGCTGCTTCAAATCGTCCAAATGCAATTGATCCTGCATTAAGAAGACCTGGAAGATTTGATAGGGAGATAGAAATTGGTGTGCCTAAGCCATCAGCAAGACTGCAAATATTAAAGGTACATACAAGAAATATGCCTTTGGCTCAAGATATTAATCTACAAGAAATAGCTGATATTACCCACGGTTTTGTTGGGGCTGATTTAGAGGCTTTATGTAAAGAGTCTGCAATGATAGTTTTAAGAAAACTTCTTCCTGATCTGCAATATAAAAAAGAAGAACCAATACCAAAGGAATTACTTGAAAGGTTAATAATTACTGATAAAGATATAAAAGATGCATTAAAAATCGTTAGACCATCAGCATTAAGGGAAATATTTATTGAAACACCAAATGTAACGTGGAAGGATATTGGCGGTTTAGAGGATCTAAAAACAGAATTAAAGGAGGCAGTAGAACTTCCTTTAAAACATCCACATATATTTAAAGAAATAGGTATAAAGCCACCAAGAGGGATCCTAATGTACGGGCCACCTGGCACTGGTAAAACATTATTAGCAAAGGCTGTAGCAAAAGAATCAGAGGCAAATTTTATCCTTATAAAGGGTCCAGAGCTATTATCAAAATTTGTTGGTGAGAGTGAAAAGGCAGTAAGAAAAATCTTTGAGAAGGCACGTCAAGCCTCTCCTTCAATTATTTTTTTTGATGAAATAGATAGTATTGCGCCAAAGAGGGGTCGTTCATTTGATTCAGGAGCAATAGAAAGGGTATTAAACCAATTATTAACTGAAATCGATGGTTTGGTAGAATTAAATGATGTTGTTGTAATTGGTGCTACGAATAGACCAGATATAATAGATACTGCTTTATTACGACCAGGTAGATTTGATCGGGTTATATTAACTCCAATCCCTGATTATGAAGCCAGATTAGACATTTTAAGGATTCATACTAAGAATATGCCTTTAGCTGCGGACGTGGATCTATTAAAATTAGCTAAAGAAACAGAAAGCTACGTTGGTGCAGATTTAGAGGCTTTGTGTAGAGAAGCAGGTATGTTAGCATTAAGAGAAAATTTAAAAACAAAAGAAATAAAACTTAAACATTTTATAGAAGCATTAAATAAAGTTAAAGCCTCTATAACAGAAGAGGATGTAAAGAGATATGAAGAGATTGAGTCGAGCTACATTAGAACAGCACGCGGAGCAGCAATTAGGGATAACTTAAATTATATGGGTTAATTTTATTAAATAAAAAAAACTCTTTTTTTTATGTTTAAACTCTTTTCAAAAAGACAAATATCTGATGAAGAAATAAATAAAATAAAGACTTATTTAAGAATTCTTAGTTTATGGTTTAAATCAAAAAATGACCCAAGGGAATTATTAGTTCATCAAAGAGTTCAGGATTTATATAAAAAAAAGATTGAAGAAAGAAAGATCATAACTAGTTTATTAAGTGATCTTGTACCGTTATTAAAAAAGTATAAATCTTCAATAGAACAAGAAATAAATACTGCAACTAAGATTCTAGAGAGTATTAAAAAAAAGAATTAACTTTATAAATAATTTAATGAATGAAGGATATATGAGAGATAAAGATATATTGCTCAATGAATTGAATGATTTATCAATATATATAGGTAACATTTTAAAAGAAGATATAAGCCTTAATAAAACAGAAATGAATCAAATACTTAATAATATTGAAATTTTAAAAATTAGACTTGATGAACTAGAAAGAAAAATTAAGAAATCTAAACCTATTTAGATCTTTAAATGGTTAAAATTTCACATCTATCTTTTTTTATTAAAACAGAATGTTCAGTTTGACTTACAATGCCATTAGTTTTTTCTATTAAATGTTTGTAGCTATGTAATATTCCTGCATTTATTAGGTTTCTTAACCCTATATTGACTTCATATTCAGAAAATTTTTTTAATAGCTCTCTTTTTGAGAAAGGCAAAGTTTTTTTCTCTTCCCAGATATAATTAGATAATTTTCTAGCATTTATATCTCTAACATTCTTTTTAGTTAGTAGTCTAAATATATCTGAATCCTTTCCATCCTTAACTAATCCATCACCTGTTGTAGCGAATGGTTCAATTGCAATAACCATTCCCTCTTTCAATTTAAAAGATTCTTTTGTATCATAATTCGGAATATTAATTCCATTGTGAACCATAAATAGATTTAAACCATGTCCAGAAAGGTTTCTAATAGGTTTAAAACCTGTCTTGTGTATTGCATCTTCAATTGTTTTTCCTATTTCACCCAATGTAATCCCATCTTTAACTATTTTAATTGCTTCATTTAAAGCAATTTCTGATGCTGAAATTAATTTATCCCATTTATTACCAATTCCTACGCTTACAGCACTATCTCCAATTGCGCCGTTAACACAGACACCAATATCTAATTTAATTAAATCATTTTTTTTAAAAATAATATCATCATTTACAAAAGCAGCATAATGCGCAGCTATTTCATTTATAGATAATTGTATGGGAAAAGCAAGATTAATATTGTTGTCAAGTGTGAATTTCTCTATATTTTCAGTAACATCTATTAATTTTATATTTTCTTTTATTAATTTTTTTCCATAATCTCTTACTTTAGCAGTTAATCTACCTGCTTCATACCAATCATCCATATCACTCAAAAAATAAAGATTTATTTAAATTTAACTAACAAACAAAACCCAGAATAAAATAGCAATTCCAAAACCAAAGATATAATAAACTGGGATTTTAAATTTGCCTATTACAAGCCAAGGATAGTAAGAAGCAAATTTAGGATTCCAAGAATCTCTAAATTTAATCTCAGTATTTACAACAAACCAAAAAAAATCCTCGATAACCATCCCAGAAAAATAAGCACTAGCTAATATCCCAAATAATTTCCAACTAAATCCTACAACAATCATTGGTAATAAAATAATTAAAATAGGGAGATAAATAACAAATAACCAAAAATGATACCTTGTTAGAGAAATATTCTTAGCAAATCTCCATTTCCAACCATATTTATTCTTATCCCATGCATTCCTCCCCTCTACAGAGGCCTCCCAAAAAGAGTGAGCAACCATTGCCAACCAAATTGTTAAAATAATAAATACTGGATCCATAAAAATCTAAAAGATTTTAACATAATAAATATTATCCTAAAAATCATAAAAATATAATTCTAATAGAACCATAATTTATAAATATTTGAAGATTCTATTCATTTTTAGGAAAATCAATGCAAGAAAAAATATTAGATACTCTATTAGAAAAAGCTGTGATAGAAGTTAACATTGTATCATTAGTTAGATTAGACTGGAGTACAGTTTATAGTGGGGGTACAATTGGTACTGATGACGTTAAAGGTACAATTAATTATGAAGGCCTTATAGAATTTTTAGAGAAATACAGACATTCTCACGAAATGGGAATACCTTTTCTAACCTCTTTACCTGATATCAAGAGAATTGAATCAATAATTGATTATGCAATAGACTGTGGGGTTGGTTCTGGTTATATGGGTAGAGATGATTTCCATGTCTGTGAAACAGAATATATTCAAAGAAAAGAATTAAAAGAGCTTATTAGTAAATTAAAGCTGTGATAGTAACATCCTTTCAGAAAGATCAGATTTTAAAAACATAACACTTAGAAGAATCAAAATACCCACATCTAAATTTATCTAAAGGTATTCCAGTTCTAGCACTTAACATTAGAGCATAAAAATAAACCTGCGTAGCAGCATATTTTTCTTTGTAAGCGTTAGGTTTATAATCCAAAACCCAAATTTTACCATCTTCTATCCTTAAAACATCAATATGCCCACTCAAAACACCATCACATTCACCAAAAATGTTCTTAAAAGTATTCATCTCATCCTTCTCAAACCAAACAGGAACCTCAACACCAATAGTCTTATCATCATTCTCCAACATATAAACTTGAACCTGTGAATGTGCTGTCTTAAATCTCTCAAAATTCTCCTCTAATCCCTTAGAAGTCAAACTACAAATCTCATGATTAAAAATCTCTTTAGTTTCTATTCCTAAATCAAATCTTAAAGCACTACTTCTTGGACCACTACAAAATTTTTCATCATCACAATTACAGAAAACATCAACCAAATAATTATTTAGTTCATCTAAACACAACTGATCTATCTTATCTTTATGTAATCTATAGACATAAAACCATCCATGGTTAAAACTCTTTTTTAAAATCATAACACTATTTGTTATTTTATATTAATAAATTTTATTAATAAACTATGTGAATTATTAATAAATGAATTATACTAAAACCTACAAAACCCCAGACGGAACAGTTTATATAGAAACGTGGAGATACTATACTAAAAAACAAATATGTATTGATTCAATATATTGTGATCTTAATGATCCAGAAACAAAGAAATTAGAGAAAAAGGTATTATTAAACTAAAATGGGAGTTAATATCTCAGAATTATTACCAAAAAAAGAAATAAAATTTGATGATTTAAATAATAAAGTAATTGCTATAGATGCATTTAATGCTTTATATCAGTTTTTATCTTCTATTAGACAACTTGATGGATCTCCTTTAATGGATTCAGAAGGGAATGTAACTTCTCATTTACAGGGATTATTTTCAAGGAGTTTAAATCTTCTTAATAGGGGAATAAAGATAGTTTATGTATTTGATGGAAAGGCTCCCCTACTTAAAGAAAAGGAAAGGAATCTTAGAAAAGAACAAAGACTTAAGGGGTATAAAAAATATATTGAGGCTATAGAAAAAAAAAATATTGAAGAAATGCAAAAATATGCTAAAACTACATCTCGTTTAACCCAAGTAATGATAGAAGAGTCTAAGGACTTGATTAAAGCATTAGGCTTACCTATTATAGAAGCACCATCTGAGGCAGAGGCGCAGGCAGCATTTATGTGCAAAAATAATGATGTTTATGCAACAGCATCACAGGATGCAGATTCCTTGTTGTTTGGTTCTCCTATATTAATAAGAAATTTAACATTGTCTCAAAAAAGAAAAACTGCTTATGGAAAAATAGTTTATACATTTTTAGAAGAAATAAAATTGGAAGAGACATTAAGAAGTTTAGAAATTAATCATGAACAATTGATTAATTTAGGTATTTTAATTGGAACAGATTTTAATCCTGGTGGTGTAAAAGGGATTGGACCTAGAAAGGCATTAAAATTAGTAAAAACGCACCAGCCAGAAGAAATTTTTAAAAATGTAGATTTCAATTGGAGAGAGATACATGATATCTTTACGGATATTCCTGTAAATAAAAATTATAAACTAAGGTGGAATTCTATACATGAAGAAGGGTTAAAAGAGATATTAATTGAGAAGCACGATTTTAATGAAGAAAGAATAGATTTAGCTTTAGAAAAAGTAAAAAACATCTTAAAAAAAGAACAAAATAATTTAACTAAATTTTTTTAATAGGTGAATGTGCTTTCTGGTCTGTAATGGTTTAAGATCATATTAAATGCATTCATAATAACATTTATATAATCATCTTCATTCAAAACAAAATTATAATCATTATAAATATAATTTACTATATTTTCCTTATCTATTTTTTCTTTATTCAAGAATAATATAAAGTTTTGATAGTTAAGATTTCTTTTTTTTAACCAATCAATATATATATTGTACAATTCTCTAAATAAACCAACAGCCAATTCATTTAAAAAAATTCTTCTATCTTTTAAGGCTTCTGTGTTTTCATCCCATTTTATGCCTTTTAATCTATTTAAAGTTGCATTTAATAAAATAAAATACTCATTACCACTTAACTCAAAATCCATTTCACTTAAGTAGGAAAGAATATTTTTTCTGTTTTTGTTTAATTTTTTGTTAATAAAATTATCTAGGATATTACTTTCCTCTATTACATGTCTTTTTATAAAGAAATTTAAATCCCCTTTTCTTTCATCAACAAAATTTTTTAATTCTTCACTTAATCTTTCATAATCCAATATAGGTCTTTGCAAATAAAATGTGAAATATTGTCCTATTTGTTCATTATTTTTATCTAGACCAACAACAAAAAATTCGATTTCACCTTGCCATAAGTGTTTCTCAGGGAAAATAAAATTTTCGTCTATAAATTTACCGCTTTTAACACTATTAACTGCATATTTTTTCAAAAAAATTGTTTTTCCTTCTTCAGTTAGAATACCAATAGCAAAATATTCAATCATATTTTTTTGATTTTTAATCTTGTAAACAAATCTATTTTCCTCTAATCTATAAACATTATATTTTTCATCTCTTTTAGCCTTTTTTTTCATTAATGCTAACAAAGTAACACCCATTTCTGGTAATATTAATTTAATTTCTTTTCTAAGAATAATAGTTTTGTCTGGATCTAATCCACTAATAAAAAAATTCTTTTCACCATACCACCAAAAATTAAGGTTTATATCAAAGCTAATGCGTTGTATATTTAAATCCTTGTTAAAAGATAATTCTCCATACTTAACCTCAGCTTCATCCTTAGAATAACTAATTACTAAAGAATCTATTCTTTTTAATTTGTTAATAACTTTTAAGATGAAAGTATCTTTTTCTGATTCATTTAAAAGAATAACTTTATTTTCATAATTTTTATTATTTATTTGTTCTATGATAATGTCTGTGTCTTCAGAACTACTCTCTGCTAAAACTACTCTTACTTTGTCTTGAGCCAATAGGTTCCCATTTTTATCAAGACATCTTGCTATAAAGACTTCTTCATTAGTTATTTGTTTGTCATATAATATAGCAATAACACCTTTATCTTCTTTAATTTCAACTTCATTTATCCAGTTGCTTCCTTCTAATTCTACAGTTATTCTATCAATATTTCTTCCTTCATACTCAAGACCAAAACTCAAAGCATTTCCATCAGCTATACTAATTTTGCCATTTTCAACATTCAAAAACTTAATGCTGTTTATACCCTCTACTTCAAAATATAATTGATCATTTGCAACCACCAATCCTTCTTTATTGTAACCAACAACAACTACATAAAAATCGTTTGAAAAATCTATTAATAGTTGTTTAGATTCTAAGGCCATTAAATCAACCCTTTTCCCAGGTCTAAAGGTTTCTTTATTTAATTCTTCGCTTTTTTTTTCTTCTAAAATTCCATACCACATTACAACATCAACAATAATATTTTCTGGATCTTGTTTATTGTATTCAAAATCTAAAGTATTTCCTTCTTTTGTTTTATTTACAAAAGTATTGTAATTAGTAAAAGATATAAAAGCTATTTCTTCACTTTTTTTTAGATAGAAATGTACAGTATTGGTAATCTCATTACCAGCTTCACTTATTAAACCAACTAAATAAAATTCTAGTATATCTCCTGTTTTCCATTCACTTAAATATGGTAGACCTAAATCAAATCTAAGGAAAAATGTAAATAAATTTGTTTCATTTGCCAGTTTAAATCTTTCAACTAGATATTTTTTTTCATTTCGAATACACCCAAATTCTAAAACAGGTGTTTTATCATTGATTTCCACAACAAACATATTTTCTACCCCGGGATTAACTTCGTAGAGATTATCTTTGTTGCTTTTAGAGTTAATTGAAATTAGACTTATTCCTCTTTTTTTTATTTCTACAATAAATTTCAATCCAAAATTAAATTCTGCTATAACTTCATTTTTTTTATCATAACAAAAGATATCTAAATCTTTTTTACCTTTCCATCCATTTAAGAAGTTTAATCTTAAAACATTATTTTCAACATTCTCTTCTAAGAAGACAACACCATTGTTGTAATTATAAATTATTTTTTTGCATATTTTATTTGGATCTTCTAAGATCACGTTTAATAGATTATTGTTTCCAACCTCAATTGTATTAGTATTACTATATGTAATATTATCTAATTTTAACTTAATGTCAACTTCTTGTACTACATTAATAAAAACATAATCTTGTTCTAGAATGCATTCATTTGTAGCTATAACTACAATAGTTATAGTGTATTCCCCTATATCGCATATACCCAAATCTCTTAAACTAGATTTTTCAGTAATTTCTCCCTCAAATATAATTAGATCTGGATTTTCTTCTTCAATATTTTTTATTTTACCCTTAGAAACTACCCATTTAATCCTAATTTTTTCTGTTTTTATCCACTTTGAATTTTTATTAATAGAATAATCAAAATCATATTTTTTGTCTACACCTATCTCCTTGAAGGTTAATTTTTCTTTTGTACTGGGCCATGGTTTAGTTATCTTTAAATTTAAATCTAATTCGGTGATAAAATTACAACTACTTTCACTTATAGCCTTTACATTTTGATCTAAATTATTCTTATCAGAAAATAAAGCTACCCTATATTCTCTAATACCTTGGAATGGTTCTATTATATCCAATTCTATTATCAAATTTTTGTTTGATATGTTTGGTATAATTCTATCTCTCAGTCTAAAATGTGATTCTTCTTTTTTTACTTCTTTAGCAACAATATAATGTTTGGTGCCCTCACTATCATAGTATACAAAGCCAGCATATTTTACAACATTATGTGGATCATCATATTCAACAATTACTTCCTTTTTTTCCCCTTTTTTTAATATTATTTGATTTATTGTGGCCATTTTACAGATTTAATGACAACACCCCCTGTTATATTTTTTTTAATCTCAAGATCAACATGATTTTCATATGTCAATAAATAATCCCTAACTTTGCTTTCTTTAGGACATTTTATGCTTACAAGTTGTGCATATATTTTGTACATTCCTATCCTCATGTTCATTGGTAATTTGTATCTTAATTCCCTGCCTATAATATCAATGGGTATTTCATGCATATCCTGGTCAACAAGCTTCCATGCAACAAACTTACTATGGCATATATTATCTAAATCTTTAATTTCTACTTTAAATCTCATTTCTTCACCTTGATTATAAACTAAATGGTTTACTGATTTTGGATAAATAAAAACAACATCTGGTTCAATTGCTTTTTTTATTTTAATATTGATTGAATCAATGTAATATTTTGATGCATTTTTATTTTTATCTAGACCTATAGCAACTATTCTAAATATACCACTTAAGAGGTTGATATCAAGTGTTGTTTGACTTATACTTTCTAAATCATTTTGTTTTATTAGATTAGTTTCAATATAATGCACAATGTTCTTTCCATCTGCTTTTAGATTATTTCCTTTGTTATCTAATGCCTCTAAACGCCACAAAACCCCAACTATTCTATTTTTGGATTCTTTTAATTTAGCCTCCAATAATAGTCTATTGTGATTGTAATATTCTTTGTTACCCTGGGGATTAATTATCTTTAAAAAACCCTTATAAAAAATCACATATCTATAGTCATAAACCTTATCTATAGTATTTAGTGTTGTTTCATCAGATATTGCAACTGCGTATAGTGTATAAAAATCTGGTTCTGGAATAATTGGTATAACATCAATAGGTTCTCCACTAATATCAGATCCAATTGGTGGGAAGTTATCATTAATTTTTGTTATTAATGGTTTACATTTATTTTTTTCAAAATAATCATACCATCCATTTCTATAAAACCATAAAAACCCCTGTATTTGAGAATATACATCTCTAACAACATATGCACTAAATTTAACATTACTTTCCATAGCAATATTTTCTTTTGCTAATGGTGTTATAATTTCAACATCCATATAATTACTGCTTTCTTTTTTGATTAAAACCAAATTAAATCTTTTAATTGTTTTAACACCACCGGAATTAACATTTAAAATAATCTCTTTTTTTTCTTTATTTTTTTCTTTCCTCCTTAATAATGTTTTTCCAAAGCCCCATTCACCACTGTTAAATCTAAAGGATAGCTGTTTTTCTCTTACTCCAAGTATAATTCCAGGGATTTCCCATCTGAAATTAATATTATTTTTATTCAAAAATAATGCAGTAATTTCTAGATCTTCACCCATTGTTGGTTCTTTTAGTTGAACAAATTCATCACCATTATTTAAGACTTTATTCTCAACAAGATCTTTTACTATAATAGTAACACTTTCTTGAGTTTCTTCGACTCTGACAATTGAGAATTTTTCAGACTCTACAATCCTTTTTCCAGTTATATTGTCCAAAACTGCAACTGTAGCCTTAAATTTATCTTCTTTCTTATTTTTACCAAAAATAAAATCTTTTCCATTGAGATCAATAAATCTATTATTTGATTTTCTCTTAGTGCCATCTATATCCCAAAAATAATTATAATTTCCAGAACCACCAAGAACTACAGCCTCTATACTAAAATCTTCGTTGTTGAAGTATTCTTTCTTGTCTGGTAAAAATTTTAAATAAACATCTAATCTTTCATATTCAGAACCAGTGATTTGTTTTTTTTCTGGTTTATTTCCTTTTAGATAATCCCTCAAATTATAGTTAGTACTTTGTTCTTTCTCTTTTTTTGGTTTATTTCCCCATACACTTAGTTTGCCTTTAAACATCTTTAAAGATTTTATAATTAGATATAAAATTAAGAAAAAGAAAATAATCCAAATTAAATCATCACCATAGGGTATATATGTTAAATATTCAGGGAAAAATAACCATAGAACTAATAAACCAACCAAAGTTAAGAGTATAGGTAAAAACCACCCACCTTTTTCTCCGCCTTTTATCTTAGATATTAAAAAAATAACTAGACCTAAACCAAAAGCAATAAGTACAATTGGTCCAAAACTTAGTAAATTTACTCCACTATAATACTCCCATCCAACTAAAGCAAAGCTTAGAATTAATCCTAAACTTACATATAGCCCCTTAAATGCAGCCTCATTTTCTTCATTTTCGCCATAAACTTTACTCAATGCTACCTTAGAGATTGAAGTAAAAAAGATAAAAAATATAATAAAATCAAACCATCCTGAAAATTTATAATATATATTAACTAAGTTAGGAAGCCCAAGAGCATAGACATTATTTAATAAAAAAAGACTTATTAGACTATACAAAACACCTATTTTTTTCCATTTAAAATGCATATAAATCTATTCTCAAGATAATTATATAAATGTTTTTATATAAATTAGTTTATGTTGGCTATAAAAACTAAAAAAATAAATATTGAAGCTATTAAAAATGAAATAAAGAATAATATAAATAATGAGTACAAAATAAAAGTAAAAAATAATTTTGCTTATATTCCAATACTTAATTCACAAGAGAAATATCCAGAGGTAAATGTTAGTTTAGAGAGATTTTCTAAACAGTTTAATTTTAAAAAAGAAGCAAAAAAATTATATGTAAAAAAAACAACTTATGATGTAGTAGGAACAATAGCAATCCTAGAAATAGATAATGAAGACAATGAAATAGGGTTGGCAAATTTACTCTTAAAAACAAATAAAAGGATAAAGACTGTAGTAAAAAAGACCTCAGAGCATAAAGGACCATATAGATTGCAAACATATAAGATTTTAGCAGGAGAAAATACATTAGAGACAATTCATAAAGAGAATAAAATTCAAGTAAAAATAAAAATTGATAATGTGTACTTCTCACCAAGGTTAAGTACAGAAAGATTAAGAATAGCGGGATTAGTTAAAGAAAATGAAGAAATACTAGTTATGTTTTCTGGTTGTGGTATATACCCATTAGTTCTGGCAAAAAATAGCAAAGCAAGGGAGATATATGGTATAGAGATTAATCCCATGGCGTATAAATTAGCAGAAGAAAACATAAAACTAAATAAAATACAAAATATTAAACTTTTTTTAGGTGATGTTAAAGATGTAATTCCAAGAATTAATAAAAAATTTGATAGGATTATTATGCCGGCTCCAATGAATGCAGAAGAATATATAATTGAAATAAAACCATTACTTAAGAACAATACAACAATTCATTTGTATACATTTTCAGAATTAAAAGACATAGAAAATAAAATAAAAAATATACAGAAAATTTTACTATTTAAACTATTAAAAATAACTAAATGCGGTCAATACTCTCCAAGATTATATAGATTTTGTTTAGATTTTATTTTAGAAAGGTTTATATAACACTATACAGTAACAACAATACTAATAAAATGAAAAGAATAATATTAGCATTTTTAGCGGCTGTAAGTTTGGGTTGTGATAATAAACAACCTCCAGATAAGTTGCCTATAATCTACCATGTGAAATTGATTGCTGAAAGTAAAACTACTACCTCATATGAAATTAAAAATGATAGTATAGTTTATCATGCTTGTCAGCCTATAGAGATATTAAAGAATAAAAAAAAATATAAGGGATTGTTTTGTCCGGCTGGACCAGCATATATAGAAAACAAATAAATATATTATTTATAGTCTTAAGGAATGATGAAGTGAACACCCAAGGATCTAAAAATGACTGATGGAGTAGCTTCTGACCTTATTTTAATATATCAGGTTTGGCTCTTATTGCTCTTGGGGCTTCACCACCATGCCAACTGAATCTTGGTCTTACCTTCATTGGATATAGCCTTTCTGAGTTATCATCTAGTATTACAGCACTTCCAATTTCTCTTGGCAGCATGTTTAGATATTTTTGAATAGTTCCTGTTGTATATGTTTGCATCATGGCATTTAAAGCCTCGACATCTCTTTTTGCTGTTAATCTATGTGAAATAACTATATCCGTTTGTGTAATAACATCAGTGTGTATTTGACCAGGTTGTTGTGTTGCCATTGCTAGACTTACTCCAGGTTGTCTTCCTTCCCTTAATATTTGAACTAATGCATCTGTAGCTAGGGTTTTTCCTTCTCTTGGTAGAAATTCATGGCAATTATGTACAACAACACCATTAGAAACAAAGTTATGAACACGTTCCACAGCTAAATCAAAAACATCCTCTTCTCCAACATCCTGCTTATCTATAATTCGTTCAAATATAGTTTCATTTTTATATCGAGTTTTTATCCAAACATTAAAACCTAAAACTGATTTAGACAATCCAACAGATCTATTAAAATAAATCCATTCTCTTACCACATAATCTTTAATACCTAAAAGTTTTGCTATTTTTGTCTTCCCTAAACCAGATTTATGCAATTCTATAGCCTTATCTCTTAATTTAATATTATTTTGTTTTAATTTTTTTCTAAATAATAAATAACTCAACCATTTTTTTCCTTCAATTTCTTTTCTTTTGCAATATCTATATCCAACTTTACTTAAATATAAAATCATATTATCTGACTGCTTATCGATTGTTATAACCAATTGAATAGTCTTTGTTCCATCTTTTCTTATATTTCCTTTTCTCTCTGTAAATTTACTTTTGATACCTAAAGAACCCAATAAGTTAATAAGTTGATTAACATATATATATGCTTCTTTCTTCAATAATTCCGATTTATTAAAAGAAAATCTAATAGGATTATAATCTGAATGATTCCTGGCTATAGGGAGAGCAGTTCCATCAGATGCAAATAATGCTGACAAAAATTCTGATTTAACCTTATCATCACCCCCAATAATCCAATCAGGAACTTCAACTTTATTAAGAGCTTTAATACCAACTGGGGCACCTATTTCTTTAAAATATCTAAATACTTTTCTAGAACAACCGAAACTTTGGCTTAATCCATCAACTTCAATTATTTTTCCTTCAGAATCACATATTTTAGATTTTGTAGTCCTAGAATATATAACACCTGAAGATAAACCTAATGCAAACAAATCATCTTTTATTTTTAACAAATCTTCCTCACAACCATTTCCACTAAAACCCACAGATAAATTATTAGCTAACCAGCCATCTCCAAAAATATGGCCTAATAATCTTGCTTTTATAGTACTGATATTTTGATCGTAATGATAGACAGCAGGAACACCAACATCAACTGCCAAATTAGAATGAACAAATCCTTTTTTAGTTAAAATCCTATGATTAGGTGTAGATATCAAATCCCTTCCAGTTTCAGTAATTATTTTAATTAACCTCCTTTTACCCCTCCTATATACATCTTCTACTGGATAATAACCGTATTGTTTAGTTTCCTCATTAAAAGCCCAAACATCAACTTTTTCACCCATTTCAAAAGAATGTACAATATCACCTATAGCAGTATGATTTTTACTTGTAATAATCTCTGCATTAAAAGGTAAACATTCATCTATAAATAACCAAATCATGGGCATTTGATTTGCTTCTTCTAAAGGATTAGAAAAATATGAAAACCCCCTTTCTACATCAACCAATTCTTCTTTTTTTCTAGATGCCATTCTTTCTAACATTAATTTTCTACAAACCAAACCAACAACTAAACATTTTATAGTCCAATTATTATAACAACTAATATCTAAAACTGTGGTTTTACCACCTTGTAAAATATCCCTTAATCTTGTGCTTTTTATATCGAATAAACCCCATTTTTGTGCTGCATTAAATCTGTTAATAACAGCAGCCTTTACCTTTTCATCTTGACCTTTCGTTATTTCTAATTCCTTGACAACATCGTCTAAATTAAATTCTCCTTTTTTCTTTAAACTACTAAGAACAATATCTATCAAGATACCCTCTTGACTGATCAAAGAAACATCAAAGGCTGTACACCAATCCTCAATTTCAAGCTCGAAGGGACTAATAGTGAATTTAAAATTTGTAGGTATACCTTCTTGTTTATATTGTTCGTAGAATCCAGCAGGTGTATAAATATGAATATCTAATGGCTTTCTTGGCAAACCCCATTCTAACAATAAATCTTCATCTTTATCGTTTGGATATTTCATTGTCCAGTAAATCCCCATTGTGTCAAATATTAAAATTGCTAGTCTTTTGGAAACCTCTTCTGGCAGGTTACACATCTCTTCTGCTATGACTCCTAATGAATAGCTCTTTCCAGAACCCCTCTTCCCGCAAACAAAAAGCACATGTGATCTAGAAACATCCATGTAGATCTTATTTGATAGAGAAACAATATTCCCCATTTGAACATAATGTTTTCCTAGAAATACTGTTCCTTCTAGCCCTAAAGTCTTCTTTTCTTTTTCGCTTCTTCCAATAATAATTTCATACATAAGTAAAAATATATTTCATATATAATAAAGATTTCCAATATATTTTTAAAAGAAATAAAATCCAAAGTAGGATGAAAGAGAGATTAAAAAATTTCATTATTATAGTATTAATACTTGTTATTCTTCTAATTTTGATTTATTATCCATCTAAAGAAAAAATGAAAGATGGTGATAAGGTTTCTGTAAATTATATAGGTATGTTAGAAGATAATACAGTTTTTGATACAAATATAGAAATAATTGCTAAAGAGAATAATATTTATGATTCAGTTAGAAATTATAAACCTTTGGTATTTACAATAGGACTACAAAACGTAGTTCCTGGTTTTGAGAAGAATATAAAAATGATGGATATAGGAGAGAATAAAATATTTACATTATTACCAGAAGAGGCTTATGGAGAGATAAAAGAAGAGTTAATATTGACAGATTTAAAAAGAGAAATTGAATTTAATAGAACTATTTCAATACCAAATGATATATTTGTAAAAACATTTGGAGAAGAACCAGAGATAAATAAAGAGATTTCTTTAACAGAAATACCCTGGACTTTAATAGTTAAAGAAATAAATGAAAATGTTGTTTTAGAGAATAATCTTAGGGAAGAACAAGAGGTTTATCTTCCAGGCACATCATGGCCAGCAAAAGTCATAAAAATAACAGAGAATAAGATAATATTTTTTCAACTAATAAAAGAAGGGGATATTATATTAATGCAAACGCAGCCTAATTTAATTCGAGGCAAGGTTACAAGAATTAATGAATCATCTTATGATTTAGATATGAATCATCCTTTGGCTGGAAAAGTCTTAATATTTAATGTAACTTTAATAAATATAGAAAAATTTGATTGACCATTTTTTTAGTTACTTTTAACTATTTAGCAAGTATCATGCTTAGAACTCAAACTTCTTTTATTTTATTATCTTCTTCATCAACATCTAATTCCGTTCCTTTCTTAACATTATTATTTATAATCCATTTTCTAGGTAAAGAAATTAATTGAGTACACC
>JAGVZW010000028.1 GCA_018302235.1 Candidatus Woesearchaeota archaeon | reverse complement strand
TTTATTGTTTAAAGAAGGATTTACTGAAAAAAGTCATTATGCTCTATTTATATTTATTAAAGATAAATATAAAGATAAAATAGAGAAGAAATTTATTAATGAATTTAATAATTTAAGATTAGAAAGGCATGAGATAACTTATGGTTTAGATAAATTTATTGTCAATAAGGAAGAAACTAAACAGGTTTTAGAAATTGCCGAAGAATTTTTGAAAGCTATTATTAAATTAGTGTAACTTTCTTTTATATCTTCCCCTAGTTTCTACTTTTAATAATCTTTGCATTATTGCTTCATAATTATTAGAATTATTCCTATATCCTTTTAAAACCGATTTAAATAGATCTTCGAAATATAAATAATGTTTTGATTCTAAGGCCTGTTTTATTAGATGTAAATCTACAGCTTTGTGTTCTGTTTTCTCATCTATGTAACTCAAACCAAAATCAATGAAATATAATTTATCTTTTTTTAGTAGCATATTTGATGTAGTTAAATCACCATGAATTATATTATTATTGTGCAAAATAGCTATTTGTTTTCCTATTAACTCTGCAATTTCATATTTATTTTTTAAAGAGTCTAAGACCTCTGATAATTTTAATCCATCAATAAATTCCATTTTAATTGTCATATCTTTATCACAGGAATCAAGAATTTTTGGGACAGGAATTAAATCTTTAGCTCTTTCTAAAATTTTTGTTTCTCTTTTTGTTCTTGTTTTTCTTAACCTTTCATCAATTTCTTGAATTCTGTAAGATTTTTTTATTCTTTTTTTTAGAACATTATTCTTTTCTTTGACAATTATTGCTTCTGCACCTTGTGAGATTATTTCCATCTTAATTTATAAAAGAAAAAGTATTATTAAATTTATGTTCTTATTTCTTTTATGATAATTAGATATTACTCCTCTCCTTTTGTTTTACGAGAAAATAATCAAGGAGATGTATTTATTGCAATTAAGGATCTATTTGATATTATGTTGATGTATAAACTAGAAAAAGAATATGTTCTTAATGAGATTGGTATTCGAGGTATAACAGGGTTAGAATCTGGGCTTAAGGGTTTTTGTACTCAAAAAGTTAAAAATAAACATAATAAACTTTATTATAAGTATGATCCTTACAAAATAATTATTTCTGATGAACCTAGAGATTTAATGGTTAGAGTTGAGGAATTATCTAAAAATGTTTTATTATATATCTTGCTAAGAAGGAATTTAAAGAAAGAAGAATACGTATTGGATTATATTCTTTAAAATTTCATTTTAGTCTGAAACTTTTTCATTAATTTCTCAGGATCCTGACCTTTCATTAATTTCATCATTTTTTTACTGTTCCTATATTGTTTTAATAATTCTCTAACTTCGGAAACTTCAGTTCCTGAACCCCTCGCTATTCTTTCTATCCTTGACGCAGTTAAAATCTCAGGATCCTCTAGTTCTCCCTTAGACATAGACTGCAAAATAAATTTCCATTTTTTTAATTTTTCTTCTTGAACATTTAACATTTCTTTTGGAATCTTTACATTACCTAATCCAGGTATTAGGTCCAATATCTTATGTAAAGAACCCATTTTATTCATAGCCTCCATTTGTTCATATAAATCAATAAAATTAAAATCTCCCTTTAAAATTTTTTTACCCATATCCTCTACTTTATCTTCATTTAATGCATCTTTGGCTTTTTCCAATAACAATTCTAAATCACCCATTCCCAATAGTCTAGAAATAAATCCTTTTGGGTTAAATACCTCTATATCTTCTGGTTTTTCACCTATACCTATAAATTTAATTGGTGCTTTTGTTGATGCACAAGCTGTTATTGCTCCGCCGCCCTTACCAGTACCATCTACTTTAGTTAAAAATACTCCAGTAATATTACAAGAATTGTGAAATGCTTCTGCTTGTTTTTGTGCTGCTTGGCCAATATCTGCTGAGATTACTAATAAACGCTCTTGTGGTTTAATTAAGTTGTTTAAATTAGTTATTTCTGTAATTAAATCTTCTGAAAGTGCATCTCTCCCTGCTGTATCAATTAAAATAAGATCATATTTATTTAATTCCTTTTCAAATTCTCTATAAATTTTTTTAGGATCTTTTTCTTTTTTATCAACAAAATATGGTATATTTATCTCTTTAGATAATTGTTCTAATTGATCCATAGCTGCAGGTCTGTGAACATCTAAACCTAAATTTGCAACCTTAAAACCTCTTTTTGAATAGTATTTTGCTACTTTGGCTATTGAACTTGTTTTTCCAGAGCCATATAGACCAATAAACATTATCTTAAATGGTTTTTGGTCTAAATTTATTTCTATTTTATCTCTACCTACAAAATTAACTAATTCTTCATAAACGATATTAATTAAATGTTCCTTTTGCGTTATTGCTGGCGGTGTTTTTTCTTCTTTTATTCTTTGCTTTATTTTATTTGTTAAATTAAAAACTAATTGAACATTCACATCTGACTGTAAAAGAGATCTTTGGATATCTTTGATTAATTCATTAATTAAAGTATCATCTACAAATAGAGATTTCGCTATTTTACTTAGTGTTTCCTTCAATGAAGATCCTAGCTTATCTAAAACCATACGTTTTCTTTAATTAGAGGATTTATATTATTTACCAATTATAAAAAAGCCTTTGGAGGGATTTGAACCCCCGGCCTGCTGATAACTTGAAGATTTACAAGTCAGCTGCTCTACCACTGAGCTACAAAGGCAACTTCAAAAATAAAGAATAAATTGAATTTAAATGTTTATTGTTTTTCTATCATAAATGCTTTAATAAAAACCACATTTACTGGATAGATTTTATTTGCTATATTCTTAATCTCCCTATGTAATGATTGGTTTAATAATAAGCCAATAATATTAGTAAACATATCTTCTTCTGCTTTTTTTGTCATATATGATCTTATTGCATTTCTTATTTTAGTTCCATAGGAATGATTTGTTTTTAATCTTGTAAATAATAATATTTTTACTCTTAATTTTATTCCATCCTTTGTTTTTACTATAAACGAGTCTTCAACCTTCATTTTATCTTTTTTTGTTAATTTTTTAATATAAGAAGGTTGCAATTCATAACCATGAAAGATAGTAAATGCCTGATTATTCTTGCATTCCACTATTTTAAGAATGACCCTTATATTTTGTTTTTTTGGATCTTTCGTTATCGTCATTAAATTTAATTTTAATGTTTTATTTATAGTATCTTCCAAACTAAAAGCACATATTTCTCCTAATTCTACCTTGCTTAACTCATTAGGAGCAATTACCATATACCAATATTTTTTTCTTTTTTTTTCTTTTTTTATTATTTGTTCAACCATTTTAACCTACTAGTAACTCTGCTTGCTCTTTTACAAACCTCCAATTTTGTGGAAGTCTACCTACCCCCCTATAATATTTAACCAAGCGCCTTATCTTTGATTCAGTAATAATAAGCCCTCTTTTAGCTGTTTTATCCCGTTTATTTTGTTCTATGTGTTTTGTTAAATTAATCTGCTTTTTTATTAAAAAACTTAAGTCATCTGGAATTTCATGGGATAATTTATGTTGATCAAGGATTTTTGTTATTCTTTTATTAGTATATTTTCTAACATTTGGAATTCCATATCTATCTCGTAATTCTATTCCAATTTGTGAAGCGGTTTTTTCTAATTTCGCTATTTTTACTATCAATTGCTCAATTTCCTGAGAAGAATATGCCATCCATGGCTCACTTTTTTCATTAGATGGTTTAACTGAACCAGATTTTCCTCGCTTCCTAGAATACATTCTTGCCATGTTTACCGAGATTAGTAAGCTATAAACCGACTAATTCTTGTTATTTGTGAGAATAAACAATTTATAAGCTTTTGCATTTTTAATGATATGGCAGATTTTAAGGGATAAAACTATGAATAAAAAGCGGAAATTATAATTTTAAGACTTTACAATTAAATTAATTATTAATCTATTTAATCTCCATAAGAGTTTACTAGCTTATCTGCAATTAATATACTAATTATAAAAAATATTGCATGACCAAACCACCAAGTACCACTAAATAAAATTAAGTTATCTCTACTGATTCCAATTATATCTGGTGCTCTTGATCCGAAAGGTACTCCTGCTTCACCTAATTCCCACATTCTATAATAAATACTCATTAAAGTACTAAAGATCAATCCAGAAATTGGAATTATAAACCTTTTTTTTATCCTATAATTATTAAGTGTATAAATTCCTATTGCTACAAAAAAGGCCAAAAGAAATTTAATCATAAAATAAGTAAGAGATTCCATTGGATGTGTAAGAAATTTATGAAAGATAAAATCAAAAAATATTGTAAATGCACCAACTATAAATGCTTTTTTAAATAAATTAGAGATCATTTTACAATTATTTTTCCTTTCATTGAAGGGTGGATACTACAATAATAATTATATTCTCCTATTTCATTAAAGGTAAAACTAAATTCATAACCTCTCTCTAAATTTTCACTTTCAAATATACCTAATGAAACTATTTTGTGGGTTACACTATCATCATGTTTCCACGTTACTGTTGTTCCTTTTTGAATAATAATCTCAGTAGGATTAAACTCAAAATTTGAAATCACAATTAGACTTGTTTCTGATGGTTCTACTGGTTTATTATTGCATGAACTTATGAAAAGAAAAAATATTATCAAAAAAATATAGACCTTCATGTCAATAACATTCTTACTGCATTTATAAACACTTTGAAATATTTTATCTAAAAAAAATACAGTTTAAATAAACGAAAAATTTAAATAGTTACTTAAAGGTAGTTATACTAATGTTATGGATAGATGATATGAAACCAAAAGAAGAAAAACGAGATGTTTTCTCAAAATTAGTACAAAATTATAGATTATCTCAAGACGATGAAGAAAAAAGAGATTTATTGTTTAGAATAAGCAATTTAGGGGATAGTAGAAGCCTTATTTTTTTAATAAAAAGATATCAAGAAGAAAACTATGAAACTAAAAAAAAAATATTATATGCATTAATTAATCTAGGAGATCCCAGAAGTCTTGATTTTTTAAGAGGAATATCTAATAAAAACTTTTTAAAAAAATTAGCTTCTGATGCTATTAATTTTAGTTTAAATAACATAGATTATGAATATGAATTCTGTGAAAGAAAAGGATTATATCTTGCATCAAAAAATAAAGAAGGCTATATAATTAGAACATATGACGATGTACTAAGTATAGAAAAACATTTAATCGAAGATTTAACATATCGTCAACTTAAACCACAAACATATGTTGTTGTTGGAACTGACTTTATTTTGGGCGGAGAACTAAATGAACATGTTGAAGTTGCTTCTGGAAGAAGGGTAAAAGCTGCTGGCGAAGCAGGATTTATCTACGAAGAGGGAAAATGGCAGATAAGTAGCTTAAATAATAGATCATATGGATATCTACCAGCTAAAGCAACAGAAGTCCATACTATTAACGCCTTAAATAGAATTGGCATTCCTAACCCTGGAAGATTTACTGAGGTCTTTCCTAGGGATGGATATACTCAAAAATATTTCTCAGATCTTGACGAAAATTATTAATGTTTCTCCATCTATTTTTCCCTCTAAATATCTTCTATATATCTCATTTAAACGATGATGACCTGTTTTAACTATAATTTCTGATCCTGGATACAAATGTTTATCATCTTTTCCAAATCTTCTATACCCTATTATAGGATCAGATTCATCAAAAGAAATTAAATCTTTGTTAGTTCTTTTTCTTTGATAGGTTACTTGTAAATCATTAATTACATGCTTCATAAAGAGTGTTTTTGTTGGATTAAGTTCTAGGGCTTTAACATAAAATTTATTTATATCTGGATGTTGTAGAATATCCTTAAGATGAAGATTTCCCCTTATTATATCTATTTTTCTTTCTTTTAGGATTAACCAATTATTTAAAAGATCTAAAGTTTCTTTTGAATTTTTAAGATTAACATTTTTTCTTAACATATTCATCAAATCTATAACTAACTCCTGAAAATACAATATCTCTGGATTAAAAAATTCTTCTTTAAAAAAACTATAACTTAAATTAATTATTTCTATAAAATCAGTTTCTTTTTTAGCTTTTATAAGTAATATTTTTATTCTTTCTAATTGTTGTGCTGCAGTATTTATTATCATTCTTCTTCAAAAGAGTCTACTGTAAATTGTTTTATTGTTAATTTTTTTGTTTTCCATGAATCTTTGCTTATACCTGCTTTTAAACATAAATGAGAGAGAAAATCTTCTTTTTTTGGCAAATCTTCCCAAACTTGTGGTAAGAATAATGCTTTGTTTTTATTATATGCTAAAATAATGCCCTGACCATTTAATTTTTTTAATAAATCTTCTGGGGTAATATATATTAAATTTGTAGGTTCTGATAAAATAGAGATTTCTATTTTTATTTGTTTAAGTTCTTCTCTAGATAATTTTTCAAACCTTGGATCATAAAAAGCCGCATTAACTGCATTAAAAATAACTGAATTTTCAATTGTATCTCTTGCTTCTATTGTTCCTATGCAACCCCTTAGTTCTCCTTTAATTGTTAAGGTTACGAACACACCAGCTTTAAATTTATAAATTTCTTCTTCATATCTTGGTTTTGGCATTGAAGTAAAGCTTAGTTGAGATTCTATGGCATATCTTGCTAAATTTAGTAAATATGATTTATTTGAATCCGATAGCTGCATAGCCTACTACACTCTCCTTATCCTTTGATGCATTATAAGAAGTTGAATAATTTAAAAGTACTGGTTTCCAATTTTTTCTTTTTGCAATTTTTAACAAAACTGAAATTGGATTTGCTCCACAGGCTTCTCCTTTCTCTTGGAGATCTACTACATCTTTTTTTAAGATATAATTTATTGTATGTCCATCTTGAACTTTTGCTTCAATTAGGGGATGATAATGGGAGAGATCTGAAGATACTATAATAATATCATTAGAAATTGATTCTACCTCCTTACTTACAAAATTTAAATCTGTATTTGCAATTAACAAAGGACAGATTTCAAAATCTTTTAAAACTGTTTGTAAAAAAGGCAATTGTACTTCTAATGAATGTTCCATTTTGTGTGCTTTTGTACTTAATTC
>JAGVZW010000024.1 GCA_018302235.1 Candidatus Woesearchaeota archaeon | reverse complement strand
CTTCTTCTCTATAATCTTCCATGCCCCGTCAGGAAGGCTGACTAATATTCTTTTCATATTTAAATTAAATAAGTCTTATTTATATACTTTTTGATACTTATGTATATCTTATATGCTATACCACCAATATATTTATATCATATTTAGTATATAGGTATATTATTTATAATATATTAGTGATATAAAATGAAATATTGTCAATCACCGGAAACCGCGAAATTTAGGAAAACAATGTTACTGTAAAACCTGCAAACACAAATGTTAAAGAATTTGTAGATACTCTAATTCCAGAATTGGCAGGGCTACAGAAAGCAACTAAATTCCAAACTATTAATTCTGTGTAAATGGGTAATAAAAATGAAGATTTTAATGTTTGATTCATCAGCATTAAAGTTAACAGAACCATAAAAGACAAAATTTATAAATAAGATAACTTTTGCAAAAAAGTAAAATGCCACACGGACATAAACCAAGATCAGGAAGCCTGCAATTCTGGCCTAGAAAGAGAGCTAAAAATCCAAACATTAAGGTTAAATCATGGGTAAATTCAACAAAACCAGGTCTTTTAGGATTTAGCGGTTATAAAGCAGGTATGACCCATATAATTCTTAAAGATAACAGATCAACATCACTAACAAAAGGAGAAGATATATGTTGGCCAGTCACAGTAATAGAATGCCCACCAATAAAAATTATTTCTGTTAGATTATATAAAAGAGATGCATATGGTTTAAAGCTTAAAACAGAAATACCAACAAAAAATAAAAAAGATATCAATATTGAAGATTATGATGAGGTGAGGGTTAATGTAGCAACTCAGCCAAAAAAAACAGGAATTGGTTCAAAAAAGCCGCAGATATTTGAAATAGCAGTTGGAGGTAAAGATATAAAACAAAAATTTGAATATGCAAAAGAAAGACTAGATAAAGAGATAAAAATAACCGAAGTATTTAAACAAGGGCAATTTATAGACATTCATGGAGTTACAAAGGGAAAAGGATTTCAAGGATCAGTAAAAAGATTCGGTGTTTCTCTTAAAGCCCACAAATCAGAAAAAAAGAGAAGAGCAATAGGCAACCTAGGTGCTTGGACCCCAAAAAGAGTATCATTTACTATAGGTCTTCCTGGAAAAATGGGCTATCATCTCAGAACAGAATATAATAAAGCAATAGTTTCGATTGGAGAGGACCCTTCAAAAATTAATGTAAAGGGTGGATATTTAAATTATGGTATTCTAAAGAATGAATATGCCCTTATTAAAGGCTCAATTCCAGGCCCAAGAAAAAGATTAGTAAAATTTTTAGAACCAATTAGAGGATCAAAAAATCTAGGTAATTTAGAATTAAAATATATAAGTCTGGAATCAAAACAATGAAAGTTGACATTTTATCCTTAGATGGAAAAAAAACAAAAAGTATAGAACTTCCTATGCAATTTGAAGAGGAATATCGTCCAGATCTAATTAAAAGGGCTATTCTAGCTATTTTTAATAATAGAAGGCAAAAATACGGGGCAAAAGCAAGAGCAGGTATGCGACAGTCTGCCAAGCTCTCAAGAAGAAGAAGAAGCTATAAAACCGCATATGGCCACGGTATATCCAGAGTATCACGTAAAGTTCTATGGTCGAGAGGCACACAATTTGGTTGGGTAGGTGCAGTTTCACCAGGAACAGTTGGTGGTAGAAATGCTCATCCCCCAAAATCAGAGAAAAACTGGGAAATAAAAATAAACAAAAAAGAAAGAAGAAAAGCCATAAGAAGTGCATTAAATGGTGCAATAAAAGACATAGTAATCTTTGAGGATAAATTAGAAGATATAAACAAAACAAAAGATATTCTAAATATTTTAAATAAAATAGATATAAAAATAAATAATAAAAGGAAAATAAGGGCAGGAAAGGGCAAAATCAGGGGAAGAAGATATAAAAGATGCTTAAATCCATTATTTATCGTTAGTAAAGGTTGTAATTTAATTAATTCATCCTCGAATCTAACAGATATAGTAAAAGTCAATGAGTTAAATGCAGCTTTATTAACAAAAGGACACATAATCCCAAGAAAAACAATATGGAGTGAAAGTGCAATAAAACAAATTAAAGAAAAAAACCTATTTATGGAGAAAAATGCTTGAACAGTATAATGTAATAAAAAAACTATTAAACACTGAAAAAAGTGTGAGAACAGTAGAATTAGAGAATAAATTAATATTTGAAGTAAATTTAAAGGCTAAAAAAAATGAAATAAAAAAAGCTGTAGAAGATATCTATAATATTAAGGTAATAAAAGTTAACACAATAATTACCCCATTAGGTAAGAAAAAGGCTTATGTATTATTACATAAGGATAAGCCTGCAATAGACTTAGTTACACAATTAGGAATAAAATAAATGGGAAAAAGATTAATTCAACAAAAAGCTGGAAGAGGATCTTCTAGATATACTGCTAACAGTCACAGATATAAAGGAAAAACAAAAATCCCTAATCTCGATAAACCAACAACAGCTATTGTTCAAGATATAATTCATTGCCCAGGTCACAATGCTCCCTTAGCCCTATTATTATTTAAGGATGGCTATAAAACACTTATTGGAGCCCACGAGAGCATGAGTGTAAACTCAGAGATATCATATGGAGAACAAACAGAAATTAAACCAGGGAATATAGCAAATCTAGAAAACATACCAATAGGAACAGATGTTTATAATATTGAAAGAACACCAGGGGATGGTGGCAAATTTATAAAAACAGCTGGAGTTTCTGGAAAGATAGTTGCAAAACAAGAAAATAATAAAATTCTTATTATAATGCCATCTAAAAAACAAAAACTATTTAATGGTAAATGTAAGGCTATTATAGGTATATTAGCTGGGGGCGGTAGAAATCAAAAGCCATTCGTTAAAGCAGGAAAACGTTGGCATATAAGAAGAGCAAGAGGAAAATTATTTCCTAGAACATCTGCAGTGGCAATGAATCCCTGCAATCATCCATTCGGATCAGGTAGAGGTCGCCATCCAGGTAAAAGTACAATTGCACCAAGATTTGCACCACCTGGTAGAAAAGTAGGTTTACTTAAACCCAAAAGAACAGGTAGGAAACGTTAAATATGGCAAAAAAAGAATTTAAATATAGAGGTAAATCAAAAGAAGAACTGGATTCAATGAATAGAACAGAACTTCTTAAATTTTTACCTGCTAGAGCAAGACGTTCTTTAAAAAGGGATCTAACAGATGAAAAGAAAAAATTTCTACTTAAGATAAAAGCCGCTAAAGAAGGTATATTTAAAAAAGCACTAAAAACAAAACTAAGAGATATAATCATTCTGCCAGAAATGCTAGGATTAACAATTAATGTATATAATGGCAAGACTTATATTCCTGTAATAATATCTGCAGAGATGATAGGTAGTTATCTTGGAGAATATGCACAAACAAGAACATTAGTTAAACATTCAGCTCCCGGTATAGGGGCAACAAAATCTAGTTCTGCTGTGTCTGTAAAATAAAATGAGAGAAAATAATAAAATACCATTAGAAGGAGAACATACAGCAAATGTATATGCTTACAACGTGCGAATTTCTACAAAAAATAGTGTAGAGGTATGTAATTTTATAAGAAACAAAAATTTAACAAAAGCAAAAACACAATTGCAAAAGGTTTTAAAATTTAAACAAGTAATTCCCCTAAAGAGATACAAGAAAGATCAACCCCACCGTCCAGGAAAAATTGCTGCCGGATCATTTCCAATTAAAACAACAAAAGAATTTCTAAATATACTTAATACATTAGAAGCCAATGCCTCACAAAAAAACTTAGATACAAAAAATTTAGTAATTTTTCATGCATTAGCAAACAAGGGCCCGCAAAATTGGCATACAGGTAGACATAGAAGAAGAAGAGTAAAATCAACACACATAGAATTAAAGGTAAAAGAAAATAAAAATGATTGAAAGACAAATTGTTGCTCAAAAATTAAAAGAATTTGAAATAAAAGAATATATTTTATCATACCTAGGAAGATTAAGTTGTAGTCATATAAAAATGCAAAGAACACCATTAGGAGAGAGAATTACTATTTATACATCAAAACCAGGTTTAATTGTTGGTAAAAAAGGTGCAAATATAAGAATACTAACACAAACCCTAAAAACAAGATTTAAAATGGAAAATCCGGAGATAGAGGTTGGAGAAATAAAAAATCCAGAACTAGATGCTACAACTATTGCTAAGAATATTGTAAGTAATTTAATGAGATATGGTCCAAAAAGATTCAAATCTATTTGTTATAAAGTATTGGAGGATACAATGAAATCTGGTGCTAAAGGTATTGAGGTAGTTATCTCAGGAAGGGGCATTCCAGGTGAAAGAGCAAAAAGTTTGAGATTTAAGACAGGATACTTAAAAAAATCAGGGGACATAGCAGAAAATTTTGTAGATAAGGCCGTAGAAGCAGCAAATATACAATCAGGAACAATAGGAGTTAAGGTAAGTATTTTACATCCAGATGTAATATTATCAGATTCAGTTGTATTAAGAGAGATTAAAGAAGAAGTTAAAGAAGAAGTTAAAGAAGAAGTTAAAGAAGAAGTTAAAGAAGAAATAGTAAAAAAGAAGATAAGAAAAACTAAAAAGAAAGAAGGAAAATTAGATGAAGAAAAGGGAAATTAAAAATTTGACAGAAAAGGATTTAAAAGAAAAAATAATCGAATTAAAAAAAGAATTAATAAAAATAAAATCATCATCAACAATTGCAAATCCTAGTAAGATAAGAATAAATAAAAGATTAATTGCACATATACTAACAAAAATAAATAAAGGAGGTATTAAAAAATAAATGACTGAGGTTTGTTCAAAATGCGGCTTACCAAAAGACCTTTGTATTTGTGAAACGATTGCAAGAGAAAGCGAACAAATAATAATAAAGACAGTGAAAAAAAAATTCGGTAAAATTGCTACAATAGTGGATGGAATAAGAAGCAAAAATATCAACTTAAAAGATATTGTAAAAACATTGAAAAACAAATTAGCTTGTGGTGGAACAATAAAAAACAACACAATAGAATTACAAGGCAATCATGTTGAAAAAGTAAAAAATGAGTTGATACAAATGGGATTTAGTAGCGATACTATACTAATTAAGAATGAGACTAGAAAATAAAATACTAATAGGTAAGAAAATAAAAATAATTGAAGCTAAAAATAAGGCCCTTATAGGTATAGAAGGAAAAGTTCAAGATGAAACAAAAAATATGCTGATCTTAGAAAATAAAAAGCTAATTAAAGATCAAGTAACCATAAAAATAAGTGATAATAATAAAGAATATATAATAAAAGGCAAAAATATAAGAGGTAAAGCAGAAGAGAGAATTAAAAAATGAATAAAGAAAAAACATTAGAGAAAAATTGTCCCATTCATGGAAAACTATCCTTGAGAGGTAAAGAATTTATAGGCGATATAAAAAAATTTAGCGGCAAAAATAGTGCAGTAATAGAATTAGAGAGGTTATTTTTTATTCAAAAATATGAGAGATATTCGAAAAGAAAGACAAGAATTCATGTTCATATACCAAAATGTCAGGATGTAATAGTAGGAGATACAATTAAAATTAAAGAATGTCGTCCAATAAGCAAAATGAAAAATTTTGTTATGATAGAAAAGGTAAACAAATGAAAGCACTAAAAGCAAACATAACAAAAGGTTTGCAAAAGGGCAGTTTAGTACAAACATGTGATAATTCTGGGGCTAAAATAGTGAGAATTATCACATTCAAAACATATAAATCAGTAAAAGGTAGAAATCTTTGTGGTGGTGTAGGTGCTCTAATCAATGCATCTGTAATTAAAGGTAACCCAGAGATGAGAAAAAAAATAGTTCCAGCCATAATTGTTAGACAAAAAAAAGAATACAGAAGAACTAACGGTACAAGAATAAAATTTGAAGATAATGCTGTTGTAGTTTTAAAAGATGAGAAAGGCAACCCAAAAGGTACATTGATAAAAGGACCAGTAGCAAAAGAGGTAATAGAAAGATGGTCGCCATTAAGTAAATTAGCGAAGATTGTGGTGTAAAATGAAAAAGAAGTGGTCTAATAAATGGAAAAGCAGCATTCAACCTAGAAAACAAAGAAAATATATCTATAATCTACCATTACATCTTGCTAAAAAGCGATTAAGAAGTATTCTTTCAAAAGATTTAAGAAAGAAACATAAAATAAGAAATATTTTGTTAAAACAAGGTGATAAAGTTAAAATAATGAGGGGTGACAATAAAGGAAAAATAGGCAAAGTTACAAAAATCAGTTATGTTAGGAACTTTATACATATAGAAAACATAGAGCACATAAAAAAAGATGGAAATAAGGTCCCATTAAAATTAAAAGCATCTAATTTAATGGTTTTAGAACTTAATCTAGATGACAAAAAAAGAAAACTTGGGTTGGAGAAAAAATAAAAATGGTACAAAATCATATGTCAAGACTAGCAGCACCAAAATGCTGGCAAATACTAAAAAAAGAAAATAAATGGGTTATAAGATCAAGTTGCGGCCCACACCCTTTATACCAGTCAATACCAATTACATTGTTATTAAGGGAATATCTTGGTTATGCGAAAAATTATAAAGAAGTAAAAAGTATGTTACAAGATAAAGAAGTTTTAATCAATAATAAAGTAATCCATGACACAGGCTACCCAGTAGGGCTTATGGATATCTTAGATATTCCAAAATTAAAAGAAACATATGTTGTGTTTTTTAATAAGAAAGAAAAAATAGTTCTTAAAAAAATAGAATCCACCAATATACATTTATTAAAAATAAAGAGAAAAAACACAGTGAAAAAAGGAAAAGTGCAAATTACATTCCATAATGGTATGAATTTATTGTTTGATAAAAGCAAAGAAAAGATAGGAGATTCAGTTCTATTCAATTTCAGAGAAAAGAAAATAGAAGACATCTTACCATTAAAAAAAAATAGTTTAATTTATTTCTGTGGAGGATCAAACGTAGGAAGGTTTGGAAAAGTAAAAGAAATAATAGAGTACAAAAATAAAACAAAAGAAATCTCATGTGATATTGAAGGAAAAGAATATATTTCTTTATTAGAAAACCTATTTGTAATTAACGATCACATAAAGAATATTATGGAGCAAGATGGAAAATAAAATGCGTGAAATAAAAATAGAAAAAATAACGCTTAATATTGGTGTTGGGGGCCCAGGAGACAAATTAGATAAAGCTATGAAATTATTACAAAAGATTACAGGAAACAAGCCAATACAAACAAAAACAACAAAAAGAATTCCAACATGGGGTATAAGACCAAACCTACCAATCGCATGCAAAGTAACTATAAGAGGAAAAAAAGCAGAGGAGTTACTAATAAAATTACTGGATGCAGTAAATCAAAATATCAATGTACGTAAATTTGATAAAAACGGTAATTTTTCATTTGGTATAAATGAATATATCAATATCCAGGGCATTGAATACGAAATAGATATAGGTATAATTGGCCTAGAAGCTGCAGTAACTTTAACAAGACCAGGTTACAGAATAAAAAGACGTTTAATAAAAAATAAAATATCAAAAAAGCATCAAATAACAAAAGAAGAAGGAATTAATTTTGTTAAATCATATTTCAATGTTAAAACAGAAGAAGGAGGAGAAGAGTAATGACAACAAAAGACTACAAAAAACTATTCACACAATTAAAAGTAAAAGAAGAAAAATTATTGAAATATAAAAAACACAACTCACCAAAAAAAAGAAGTTGTGGAATAGGTAAAAGGAAGTGTAGAATATGCGGTAGAACAGGCGCCCATATAAGCGCTTATAATTTAGATTTATGTAGACAATGTTTTAGAGATTATGCTAAATCAATAGGTTTTAAAAAATATCATTAGGAGAAAAAAATGGCAATGAACGATCCACTTGCAGCTGTATTTGCACAGATATATAATTCAGAAATTAAAGGAAAAGAAGAATGTTTAGTACGTCTTAATTCTATATTTATTCAAAAGGTCTTAAATATATTAAAACTTCATAATTATATAGGGGATTTTGAATTAATCAACAAAGAAAGAGGGGGTGTTCTAAAGATAATTTTACTTGGTAATATAAATAAATGTAATGTTATAAAGCCAAGATATGCAGTATCAAAAAATAATTTTGAAAAATATGAAAAAAGATATCTGCCAGCAAAAGGGTTCGGTATAATTATTGTTTCAACATCAAAAGGGTTAATGACTCATGAAGAAGCAATAGAAAAGAAAATTGGAGGCAAATTAATAGCATACTGTTACTAAAATGGAAACTACAAAGATTAAAATCCCAGAAAATATACAAATAACTATAACTGGTCCAATAATCAAGATTAAAGGTCCAAAGGGAGAAATTGAAAAAAAATTATTAAACCCACATATAGAATTCAAAATAGAAAATAACGAATTAGTCATTATTTGTACAAATAAAAAAATAAAAAAAGAAAATAAGATGTTTACTAATACATATAGAGCACATATTAAAAACATGATTAATGGCGTTATTGAAGGCTATATTTATAGGTTAAAAGTATGTTCAGGACATTTTCCTATGACAATCTCAATTGAAAAAGGATATCTTCTCGTTAAAAACTTTCTAGGTGAAAAAGTACCAAGAAAAGCAAAAATAATACATGGTGTAGATATTAAGATAGAAGAAGAGATCATAACATTAAATGGGATAGATAAAGAGAAAGTTGGTCAAATGGCAGGACGCATCGAACAAAGTACACGCATAACCGGCAGAGATAAAAGAGTATTCCAAGATGGCTGTTATATAATTGAAAAGGCTGGAAAAATAACATAACAATGGCATTTAAAAAAATCACAGGAAAGAGAATAAGATTTATTAGGCAAGATTCTAACAAAAAAAAACAATTTAGAACAAAATGGCAAAAACCCAGAGGAATGCATAGTAAAATAAGATTAAGAAAAAAAGGTCACCCAGTATTGCCAAACATAGGTTATGGCAGCAAAAAAATAAAATCTACAATAGTTTACATTAATAATTTACAGGATTTAAAAAAAATTAATAATAATGAAGTAATTATTAGTTCTAAATTAAGTGCTAGGAAAAAACTAATAGTATTAGAAGATATTTTAAAGAGAAATATAAAAATAATCAATATAAAAAATCCTGAAAAATTTAAAAGTGATTTATTAGAGGCATTTAATAAAAGAAAAACAGAAAATAAGAACAAAAATACAAAAAGAACCCAAAAAAAAGATGAATTAAAAACAAAAGAAGAACCAAAGAAAGAGGAAACAAAATGAATCTTAGATCACAAAAAAGAATAGCATCAGATTTAATGAATGTTGGTTCTGCTAGAATATGGTTTGATCCTGAAAATTTAGATAAAATAAAAGAAGCCATAACCAAAGAGGATATAAGGAATTTAATTAAAGAGAATATAGTTATAATTAAACAGCTACATGGTACAGCAAGAACACGAGCTAGAAAAATAAGAATACAAAAAAGAAAAAAACAAAGAAAAGGCAAAGGAAGTAGAAAAGGAAAAGCAAATGCAAGGCTATCAAACAAAAAAAGATGGATGAATAAAATAAGATTATTAAGGAATACATTTAAAGAATATAAAATTAAAGATTTAATTAATCATGAAACATACAAATTAATGAGAAAAAAAGCAAAAGGCGGCTTTTTTAGAAGTAAACGCCATGTTAATATCTTTTTAAATGATAATAATCTATTTTTGGAGAAGAAGAAATGAGAAAAAACTATACAGTACAATATAGAAGAAAACGAAAAGGTATAACAGATTATAATCTAAGAATGAAATTATTAGGTGCAAATCTTCCAAGATTAGTAATAAGAAGAAGTAGCAATAATTTTGTAATTCAAGTTATAGAATTCAGAGAGAAAGGAGATAGAGTCTTAGCTTCTGCATCTGTAAAAGATCTTCAAAAATTTAAATGGAAAGGGCACACAGGTAATAGAAGTGCTGCTTATATGATTGGTTTTATTTGCGGTAAAAAAACAAAAGAAAAAGGAATATCAAAATGCATTCTGGATATAGGTAGACATAGAAGCGTAAAGGCTAACAGTTTATATGCAGCCTTAAAGGGCTTTTTAGAATCTGATATAAACGTTCCACATAATGAAAATATGCTTCCGAGTGAAGATTATATGCTAGGCAAAGCATCAGAAGAATATTTTAAAAAAATTGGAAAAGATTTTAAAAATTACGCACAACAGATTAAAGAGATAAAAGGTAAATTAAAATGAAGATTCAAAATGAAACTAAGGTAAATATTGAAGAATGGTCTCCAAAGACAAAAATAGGCCAAATGGTTAAGAATGGGGAGATAACAACAATTGATCAGATATTAGATAATGGTTTAAAAATATTAGAATCTGAAATAATTGACATTCTTATCCCAAACCTACAAATAGAATTAATTGAAGTAGGTCAATCTAAAGGTAAATTTGGGGGTGGAAAAGGAAGCATATGGAAACAAACACAAAAGAAAACAAAAGAAGGAAGTCAAATTAAATTTGCAACATATGCTGTTGTTGGTAATAGGAATGGTTATGTTGGTATAGGGTTTGGTGATGCAAAAGAAACAGTACCAGCGAGAGAAAAAGCCATTAGAAGGGCAAAATTAAACATAATTAAAATAATAAGGGGTTGTGGCTCATGGGCTTGTGATTGTAAAGAACCACATAGTATTCCTTTTAAAGTAAAAGGTAAGTCAAGTAGTGTAGAAATAGAGCTTATACCAGCACCAAAAGGTACAAAATTAACAGTTGAAAAAAAATGCCAAATCATCCTTAATTATGCGGGTATAAATGATATTTATTCAAGAACAAATGGCCAAACAGCTACAAAATTTAATCTTGTAAAAGCATGTTTTGAAGCATTAAAAAACCTTGCAAAAGTAAAAGTACAAGAGAATTACAAACAAAAAGCAGGGGTTTTAAGTGGAGCAATAAAAAATGAGTAAAATAGCTGTGATTCAAATAAGAGGAGCAGTAAAATTATCTAAAAAGATTAAAAGTACACTTGAAATGCTTAATTTAAAAAAGAAAAACAGTTGTATAATAGTAGAAGCCAATAATGTAAACATCGGTATGGTCAATGTGGTAAAAGATTATGTAACATGGGGAGAAATAAATGAGCAAGTAATAAAAGAATTGTTATTAAAAAGAGGAAAAATTGTAGGAAATAAATTATTAGATGAAGATTATTTAATTAAAAATATAAAATTAAATCTTGATAGTTTTATTAAGGAGTTTATAAATAATAACAAAAAATTAAGAGATATACCTGGATTCAAACCCTATTTTAGATTAAAACCACCTATAAAAGGTTTTGAAAGGGGAGGGATTAAACAACCCTATAGTTTAGGCGGTGCATTAGGCTATAGAAAAGAAAAAATTAATGAACTTATTATGAGGATGCTATAATGCCAGTTAATAAAAGAAAAAAGTTTAGTAGAATGAGGGGCTCACACACACACGGAGGAGGAGCAAAAAAGAAAAGAAGAGGGGCAGGGAACAGAGGAGGAAGAGGAATGGCTGGTTCTGGTAAAAGAGCAGACCAAAAAAAACCAACAATAATTAATGAATACGGTAATAATTATTTTGGTAGGGTTGGTTTTAATAGACCTCAAAAAATGCAGCATTATTCTAAAGGAATAAATATAGGTTTTATTAATGACCATATTAATAATCTATTAGAAAAAAAATTAATAAAAAAAGAAGATGATGTATATATAATTGATTTAAAAAAATTAGGTTATGAAAAACTTTTAGGCAAAGGTAAAGTCAGTATTAAAATGCAAATAAAAGCATCATCTTTCTCAAAAAAGGCTAAAGAAAAGATTAAAGCGAGTGATGGAATTCTTGAGGAAGAAAATGTTAAATAATATCTTACAATTTTTACCAGAAGTAAAAAAACCAGAACAAAAAAAATTAAGTTTTAAAGAAAAACTAAAATGGACATTAATAATATTGATATGTTTTTATGTCTTAAGTGTAGTCCCATTGTATGGTTTAGGGGAAAATGCACTTATACAATTTGAACAGCTCTCAATAATATTAGGTGCAAGTTTTGGTTCTGTGCTTTCCTTAGGTATAGGCCCAATTGTAACAGCATCAATAGTATTACAATTATTAACAGGTTCTGGTATTTTAAAAATTGATCAAACAACCACAGAAGGAAGAGCAAAATTTCAAAGTCTGCAAAAATTTATGACCATATTTTTTATAATATTTGAGGCGTCCATATATGTATTTATGGGTGGATTAGCCCCAGCCATAGCCTTAAAAGGTACAGAAATGTATTTTACAATGGAATTAATCCTAGTATTACAATTAATTATTGGTGGTTTTTTAGTCCTTTACATGGCAGAGGTTTTAGATAAGTGGGGTTTTGGTTCCGGCATTAGTTTATTTATTGCAGGCGGAGTAGCCTCAGAAATTATAGTTAGAGCTCTAAGTCCATTGAATTCCATAGGTACGTGGGCATTTGGTTCAGGTCAACCACCAGTGGGTGCAGTATGGGTATTTTTCATTTCATTAATTGAAGGCGACCCCACAGGAGCAGGTTTAGCTATTTCAGCAATATTAGCAACAATAATTATACTAGTAATTAGTGTATTTGTACAGGCAATGAAGGTAGAAATACCATTAAGCTTTGGCAAGATAAGAGGATATGGTATGAGATGGCCATTAAATTTTTTATATACTAGTAATATTCCAGTCATTCTTGTTGCAGCACTATTAGCAAATATTCAACTTGTAGCAAGATTATTACAAAACTGGGGCCACCCCGTATTAGGTACATTCTCAGGGCAAAATCCAGCATCAGGATTGGTTTTATGGGTAACAAGCCCACAATTAATTAATAGCATCATCACAGGTTCATTTGTATGGACCAATCTCCTTCATGCCTTAATCTATGCCATAATTTTGATGATAGGTGCAGTAATATTTTCAGTATTTTGGGTTCAAACATCAGGTATGGATGCTAAAGCACAAGCTAAGAATATTATGGCTACCGGCCTGCAGATTCCAGGTTTTAGAAGAGATGAAAGGATATTAGAAAGAGTTTTATCTAGGTATATTATGCCATTAACTATAATGGGTGGTTTAACAATAGGTTTACTTGCAGCATCAGCAGATGTATTAGGCGCACTATCAAGAGGTACAGGTATTTTACTAACAGTAATGATAATTTATAGATTATATGAAGATATAGCTAAGCAACATATGATGGATATGTATCCTGCTTTAAGGAAGATAATGGGTGGTTAAATTGCTAGATTCAGTCTTTAATTATCTTTTTGGTTGGATTTTTAAATTTGGTGATGCAGCAGGAATACTGTTAATATCTTTTTTTTTAAGTTTAGTGGTAATATTAATCTATAAAAAGTTTACAGATCAGGAAGTCATGAAATCACTAAAACAAGAGATCAAAGAAATAACAAATGAAAGTAAGAGAATTAAAGATGATCCAAAAAGAGCATTAGAGTTGCAAAAAAAAGCAATGGAAAAAAACTGGGAATATATGAAGCACAGCCTTAAACCAATGCTTATTACAATGCTTCCTTTATTATTATTATATGGGTGGTTAGGAAATGTTTATAAAGATAAAGGGGTAATTTTATTAGGTCTTAACTGGATATGGATTTATATAATCTCCTCTATTATTTTTAATATAATATTGAGGAAACTATTAAAAGTTCATTAAGGAGAGAGAATGGTACAGAGATATTTAAGGTCAAGAACTATAAAAAGAATTAAAATAAAAACAACCAAACGAACAGCAACCCATTATAGAAGAAAAAAACCAAAACAAGCTAGATGCAGTATTTGCAATGATTTTTTAAAAGGAATACCTAGGGGAAATAACTGTGAAATAAAAAAACTACCCAAAACAAAAAAAAGACCAGAGAGGCCATACGGTGGAGTTTTATGTTCTAAATGTTCAAGAAAGAAAATAATGGAGAGTATACAATGAAAATAGGCCAAGTATGTATTAAACTAGCAGGAAGAGATGCAAAAAAATACTGTGCAATTATAGATATAATAGATGAGACCTATGTTCTTATAGAAGGAGAAACAAGAAGAAAAAAATGTAACATCAAGCACCTCCATTTAATAGAAAAGAATTTAGATATTAAAAAGAATGCCACAAAGGAAGAGGTAATTAATGGGTTAACTAAATTAGATATCAATATTAAACCAAAAAAAATAGTTAAACAAAAAAATGAACGAAAAAAAAGAACTGTATCTTGAATATCAATTATTAACAAAAGAAGTACAGGAAATGGAGAATACAATAGTAAACATAAATGAACACATTATAACCCTTAAAAATCTTAAAGATAATCTAATAGAATTAAAAAAAATAAAGAAAAATACAGAAACGTTAATACCATTAGGAAAAGGTGTATTTTTCAAAGGGTCCTTTTCTGATGCAAATAATGTTATAATGAATATAGGTGCAAATATATGTATAGAAAAAACAAATATAGAAGCACAAAAAACAATAGAAGAGCAAATGCGAGAACTTTTAGTATTTGTAGATAATATAGATAAAGAATTATCTAATAGTTTTCAAAAACTAAACGAATTAGAAGAACGATTAAGATAATTCTTTATTATTAAAAACAAGATGAATATAAATTATCTAAAATATTATTCTAGAAAAGATATACAGAATGAAATTCTTAGATTAGCAAAAAATAGAGAAGTACAAGGTTGGTTTAATAATATTAGGGGCTCAAGACCAGAGATTCTAAATTATTTTGGAGATATAGAGACATGGATTAATAACGGGCTAAGTAGTATACATGTCTCTGAAGAAAGATGGTACGATCCTTTAAATCTTAAACCAGGAATGAAAAAATCAGATTTAAATAATCTTAGATGCGGTTGGGATTTTGTTATAGATTTAGATTCAACATATCTATCGTATAGTTTAATTGCAGGAGAACTACTAGTTGAAGCCTTAAAATTTCATGATATAGAGAATTATTCTATTAAATTCTCAGGAAATCACGGAGTCCATATTGGTATTTGTTATGAAGCCTTTCCTAAAGAAGTTAATGGACAGAATATTAAAGATTTTTTCCCAGATGGATTAAAAATAATTGTTTCTTATCTAAAAGATATGATTAAAGATTTTTTAGCCGAAAGATTATTAAAAGAAGATATAAATGACATTGCAATTAATATTGGAAAGAATAAAAGTGACCTAATAAAAAATAAAAAATTTGATCCATTTACAGTTGTAGACATTGACACTATTTTAATCTCATCTAGACACATGTTCAGAGCAGTTTATTCTATTAATGAAAAATCTGGTTTAGTAAGTATCCCATTAAAATCAATTAAAGATTTTAAAATTGAAAATGCTAAACCAGAAAAAGTTATAGTAGATCAATCCATTAAATTTTTAGATAGAGAAAAAATTATTAAAAATGAAGCTAAATCTTTATTAGTTCAATCACTTGATTGGTTTAATAAAAAAGGGTTTATTGTTTTAGAAGAAAAAACATTTGAAAAAGAGAAAAAAGAATTTCAATTACCAAAGGAAGCATTAAACAAAGATTTTTTTCCTCCATGTATTTTAAAATTAATTTCTGGAATAGAAGACGGAAAAAAAAGAGGGATTTTTATTTTAATAAATTATTTACAGTCTATTGGGTGGTGTATTGAAAATATTGAAAAATTTTTATTGGAATGGAATAAAACAAATAAAGAACCATTAAGAGATAATTATTTAATTGCCCAAATTAATTGGTTCAAAACACATAAAAAAGCAATAATGCCACCAAATTGCGATAATTCAGGATACTATAAAGCCATATTGATTTGTAACCCAGATAGTTTGTGTAATATAATTAAAAATCCAGTAAATTATTCCTTGAGAAAAAAACAAATTTTTGATGAAAGTCAGCCAAAGAAAAAAGAAAGAAAGCCGAGAGAATAATACTTTTTAGTAGTAACAAATAGAAAGATTTAAATATATGAATAAAGAAATTATAATATGAAAAATTTAAGATTAGCTGCATATTATTATTTGGTTTGTGAACCTTTATTTGGAAGAAGACTAGATCTTCAACTTGTTTTAAATGTTTGTAAAAATATTATAAATTGCCCAGAGGAAGTAGAAGATTATTTTTTAAAAAGGATGAATTTAAGGGGATTGAGAGGGTTAGAGAATAATCCAATTTTAGAAAGCATTCTTTCTGGTGGTCCAATAGATGTAAGAAGTTTACTTATTAAATTAACAAAGGGTATGGATCTTCTTTTTACAGATTCTTATTGGTTTAACCTAGATGGAACTTTGCGTGAAAGTCTCCCTTATTATTCTAAACAACAAACACACGCAGATAACAGTGGACAAAGAACACTTCCAAGTTTAGATCATTATGATTTAAAATAAAATTATTTTTCAGCTCTTTTTTTCATTATTTCATCTATTCCTAATTCTTTTCTTAGGATAAAATCATTAATTAGATCTAATAATTCTTGTCTATTTACAAATTCATCGAATCCTTTAAGTCTGATTTCTTGCCTCATTTTTTCAGGCATTTTATTATCTACTCTCATAACATCATCTTTTTTACTATCATATGGATGTTTTATACGATACTTTAGATAGATTTTTCCTTCTAAATCAATGTAAAGAGTTTCTTTTCTATAATATACTCTATACAGTTCATCCATAATGATATTACTACCATAAAGTTAATAAATATTGGTTTTAAAATGTTCTTCTAGTTCATTTAGGCGGTTATAAAGATAGAAAACATTTTTATATTTATCAGCAATATCTACTCTTGAGATTCCCTTAATAATAGAGAAGCGTTCAAGACTATTTATGATTGGATGAGAGAGATGTCTGAATTAAATCCTTATACTTTTTCTCGTTAATTTCTTTTTTATATTTTTGTAATTGTTTATAGTTTATTTTTAGATTAATCCCTTTTTTTTGAAGCTCTTCTTTTCTTGAATATAAAAATTGAAAAAATTGGGTTACATTATGAACTTTATCAGAATAATGGCATCTCTCAAAATCTATCATTTTAACAGAATTCCTAAAGACAATTATATGCTTTAAAGGACGATGCATCTCCTCTTTATTAATACCCAATTTATCCATAATAAAACACTGAGCAAAAATCTGTTTAATTATTTTTAAAGGATTTTTACTTCTCTGTAAATAATCAATAAAAAAATTACCATTAACAAACTCATAAACAATAAAATCACTTCCATAAGCAATTAATTTTGGTCCAATCTTATATTTATTTAATAAAATTAAAAATTTTGCTTCATTCTCTAATCTACCAACAGCCTTTGAATCTTTTCTTTTAAATTTTATACAATATAATTTATTATTTTTTTTAAAAACATAAACCTCTGATCTTTTTCCTCTTCCAAGAAATCTTAATTTTTTAAAAGTCATAATTTTATAGGGGATAATCTTTATAAATATATTACTATTTATTTTATACATGATTAAAAAGAGGATAGGATTGTATATCTTTTTGTTATTTACCTTAATTTATCCAATTTATTCAATTGATTGTGAGGATAATGCTACAAGATATATTAATAATCCTGAAGAAACATGTTATATTGTTGGGGGTATATACAGAACATGTGATAATATTGAATTAATTTGTAGTGAAGAGAATGTATGGCTATTAAAAAGTGCTATACAAACAGAACCCACAGAAACAGAACCAACCCCCCCACCAACAGAACCCACAGAAACAGAACCAACCCCTCCAGCTTTAGAAGGTAATGATTTAAGTTATGTTTGGTTAGAAAATGTAAGTAATAAACCAATGAAATTTGATGAGATGGTTTATGCTGCAATAGCATTGAATAATGAAGGAAAAGAGGTTGGAGATATTTTAGGAAGGATTATAGAACAAGAAGATATAGATAAGGGCTGTTGGGTTAAAGGGGCCTGTGATGTAAAAAGTACTTCTTTAGGGTTATTAAGCTTATATATATCAAATTCAGATTATACAAAGGAAAAGGATTGGATATTGGGGGCATTGACATCAGCATTAAAAGAAGGAGAATGGTTGATAGAGATTGAAAGTTCAACAAATGGAACCTGCAGCTTAAAATATACAGTAAACAATAACCCAATTGTTAAATCATTTACAATCCAAGATAATATAATCTTAAATGACCAAGGCAAGCCAACATCCGCAAAATATTATATAAGTATAAGTAAAGATCTGGATTCATCACTCTTAACAAAAGTTAATAATCAGATTGATATAGATTGTACAAGCATACAAGGAAATATTCTAATAACACAATTATATAGAGAAAATAACAATTATTATATTTTAGAGAGTGTTCCTTCATCTTCATATTCATTAATTATAAAAAATGGCTGTTTTTCAACATCATTTGGATCAAAAACATGTGATTATGAATCAAGTTTGTATGCTACATGGAGTTTAACAGAATCTGGATTATCTTTAAATGAACTTGGAGTTCAAACATATCTAGAAACAGAATTAGATAATAATGATCTTCATAGGGCTATGCTTATACGAATTTTAGAAAGAAATCAAGATCTAAAAGATTTTTATTTAGATGCAATGGAGGATACTCAAAGAAATGATGGAGCATGGGCAGCAGGGGATATATTTACAACATCATTTAGCATATTCAGTCTAAAAAATATTGGCACAGATATGATTGATTTAGCTATTTCTTTTTTAGAAAGGGAAAGAAAACCAGATGGTAGTTGGAATGGCAATGTAAAAGATACATCAATGGCGTTAATAGCAATAGAAGGGAGCATTGAAAGAAGCTCAAATTATCCAGGAAGTGAAACCCCAGGAGGAGAACCCACAGATGAAATTCCTACTGGAAATGAAACTATTCCAGTTTTCGGAAGAGAAGATATTTGTAATGATATGATAGATAATGATGAAGACGATTTAACAGACTGTAGTGACCCAGATTGTATGTTTAGTTCAGATTGTGGTATTGCATCACCAGGTCCAAATGGAGATTTCACAGATCTTGCCGATGAAATAGGATTATGTGATGATCAAATTGATAATGATAATGATTTTTTGATTGATTGTGAGGATGGTGAATGTACATTTGATTCAGTATGCGGTAATAACATTTGCGATAATGGTGAATGGGACTATCCAGATGAAGACGATATAGACTGCGGGGGTATTTGTGCCTCAGAATGTGGAGAGGGAGATGTTTCAGAGGGAGGAATCTGTCATAGTGATAGTGATTGTAAATCTTTTTTAGTGTGTGGCGATAACGGAATATGTGAAGAACCAGAGGGCGCAGAAAAGAGAATAGAAACAGATTGTACAGATGGTTTTGATAATGATCAAGACGGCGATATTGATTGCAATGATTTTGATTGTGATTTTTATTGTGCTGGTAAAGAACCAGAAGAGAAATGTACAGCAGATTCAGATTGTAAAACAGGAGAAGAATGTAAAAATGGAGTTTGTACAACAAAAACAACTACAAAAACCAATACCACAACAATAATCATAATTATTGTCATAATAGTATTAATTATAGGAGGAATAGTATTCTTCTATTTAGTAAAAACCGGTAAAATAAAACTACCAGGCGGAAAGAAGAAATCCACCTTCGATGCCTTTAAAAAAGAATTTGAGTTTAAACCAACATTTCCTACAAAACCATCAACGCAACAATCCACAAAACCAGCTACAAGACCGTTTACAAAACCAACAACAAAATCTAAAGAAGAGATGGAATTAGACAAGTCAATAAAAGAAGCAGAAGAATTATTAAAAAAATGAATAAAAAATGGTTAATTATCTTTTTTATAATTATATTTTCTAACATTATATTAGCTGATGATATAAACATTTTTATAGAGAGAACAGAATATAAGCAATACGAAACAATAATATTCAAAATATTTTCAAATGTAGATCTTAGTGATGAGATAGAACTTAGTCAATTAGGTGTATATGATATTTACAATGATAAAAGATCAAGTTCTATTGTTCTTACAGAGATAAATAAAAAAGAATATATGGGGTATATCGATACAGCATATCTCAACAAAGGCGAATATTATTTTGCAATTAACAGTGTTGAATATTTTAAAGACTCAAAATTAAAAAGATCAAATTTTCAAATAAATTTTAATATTAATGATAATAAAGAAGACGTAATTTCAATATATCCTGGTATTTTTTATAAAAAAATTGATCTCTGGGAGAATCCATGGATAGATTTTAAATTTGAAAATAAAGGAAATAATACAATAACCTTTACGCCAAAAGTTAATGATACCTTTTTATTATATTCAGACGGTCAATTAAATCTAAACATAAATCAAGAAAAATCAGTAAGATTAAGAACAAAAGTTGACAGCATAAATAGAAAGTATATACAAGGTGAATTTATAATTTTAAATTATCACATTCCTATTCTTTTTGAAAGAATAAATTTTATAGAAAATATAACACCAAATATTACTCAATCAGAAAATATTTCACAACCATATTTTATAGATAATATAACAAACCTAACCATAGAAGACAATATAACAAACCTAACCATAGAAGACAATATAACAAACCTAACCATAGAAGACAATATAACAAAAAACCTTACAAAAAGATTAGAATTTGAAAATGAATTCGAAGAAATTAATAAAAATATTACAGTAAATAATGACATTAATGGCTGGATATCTATAAAAAATTCAGGAGATGTTTTATTAACAAACATAACATTAGAATTAACAGATGGTTTAGAAAAAATTACAAACATAGATACACCATTTATTCCATATTTAGAACCCAAAGAGATTCAGTCAATCTTTATCCAAATAAATTCAAATCATAACATAGATAAAAATTATGATGGTTACTTATTAGCAACAACACCAGATGGACTAGAAGCAAAACTTCCAATAATTATAATGTATATAATAGAAGATACTACAATAGAATCTAAATTAAATGAAGATGAACCAATAATAGATCAATATTTTGGCTGTACAACAAATGAAGATTGCGCTGAAGATTTAATTTGTGAGCAAAATAATTGTGTTTCAATAAAAAAAACAAATTGGATTTTGATAATAATTATTGGTTGTATTTTAATCCTTTTTGGGTTTATAATATTTTTTTATTTCAAATCAAAAAAAACATATACAGAATTAAAAAAGTAAACTTTAAATAAAGAATATAAATGTGAATAATCATGGGCCCGTAACTTAGCCTGGTAGAGTACCGGTCTTATATGACCAACCATCGATCTAAGATAGCCGGTGGTCGGGGGTTCAAAATATTAATGAAAATCCCCTCGGGCCCATACGGAAAGATATAAATATATGTACAGCCTTTAATTCTTTAATGATAACTCTTGGTAGTAAAATATTTTTAGAAGGATTTGATTCTCTTGATCCAGCTAAAATTATCGTTATTAAAAAGATAGTTGGCAATTATGTTAAGAGTCTAGAAAATAACGGAGAGGTAGTAAATAACTTAAAACTGAAATTAGAGGTATTAAACGATGAATTCAAGATAATAGGATCATTAGAAGAAAAAACTGTAGAGGCTAATGATTTAAATTTATTCTATAGTTTAAATTCAGTTTTAACTAAACTTAGAACATAATTTTAGGAATAACTTTATATTTAAAAAAATAATTTTCTTTTTATGGATAAATTCGATAAAATTTGTTATGATATTAAAACATTAAAAATACAGGGTGCAGAAAATATAGCAAAAGCAGGAGTAGAAGCATTAAAACTAAAACCAACTCAATATCAACTAAATAAATTATTAAATCTCAGACCAACAGAACCAACCCTAAGAAATGCTATAAATTATGCGAAATTATTTGGAATAAAAAATGCAATGTCACATTTAAAAAAAGCACCACTTATAGTTGCAACAAATGGCAATAAATTAATAAAAGATAATTATGTAATATATACCCACTGTCATTCATCAACAGTAATGGGGGTTTTTAGCGAAGCAAAGAAAACTAAAAATTTTATTGTTAATAACACAGAAACAAGACCATTATTTCAAGGGCGTTTAACAGCATTAGATCTAGCAAGATTAGATATTAAAAACAATTATTTTATAGATTCTGCAATGAGGCTGGCAATAAAACACGCCACAATAGCAATGTTAGGTTGCGATTCTATAACAGCATCAGGAAAAATAATTAATAAAATAGGTTCAGAACTCGCAGCAGAAGTGTGTTATACAAGTGGTGTTCCTTTATACATTATAACAGATTCTTGGAAATATGATCCCTTGTCAACTGTATACAAACCAACACCAATTGAAGAAAGATCCCCCAAGGAAATATGGAATAATGCCCCAAAAACAACAAAAATTCATAACTTTGCTTTCGAACAGATAAACCCAAGACTTGTAACAGCAATAGTCTCAGAATTTGGTATACATAAACCCAAAAAATTTATAAAGTTAGCAAAAAAAGCATTATCCTAAAATGAAAAGAATAAACATTAAAAAAGAAGTAAAAAAAATAAAGGATAAAACATTAGAAACTAAAGAAAAGATTAAAAAAACAACAAAAAAGGTTAAAGAAGTAGTAAAAATTAATCATAAAAAAATAGTTCAACAGGCATTATTATTATTCTTATTACCATTTGGAATCATTTTAAGTTTTGGATATTTGGCATGGATTTATATTTTTAAAAAATGAAATCATTATTATGTTTTGATTTAGATAATACACTTATAGATAGTTCAAAAACCCATATTCTTTCCTATAATGCGGCTTTTAAAAAAATGAATCTACCTAAAAAATCAGCTAAAGAAATAAATTCATTATTAGGTATGCAAAAAAAAGAAATGATTAGAATATTACAACCAAATATTAAAAATATAAAAAAAATAGCTGATCTTCATTCTTATTATCTTCAAAAAAAATATTATAAGTATACTAAAACATTACCTTATGTAAAATCAACATTAAAAAAATTAAAAAAAAATTATTTTATAGCTATAGCATCTAATATAAGCAATAAAAAAAATTTAATTTGTTTGTTAAAAAATGTAAAACTAACAGATAATTATTTCGATGTAATAGTTACAGCAAATCAAGTAAAACATCCAAAACCAAATCCTGAAGAGATATATTTAGCAGAAAAAATAATAAAGGCAAAAACAAAATATGTTATAGGAGATTCTATTTATGATATATTAACTGCAAGAAATGCAAAAACAAAATCAATAATTATTTTAGAGTGCTCTAATACACCACTAAAAGAACTAAAAAGATTAAGACCTACATATATTCTTAAAAGTTTTAAAGGATTAAGAGATATTCTTTAATTCATGCCCTTAAAAAGAAGGGTATAGTCTTCAGGTAAATAATCTATATTACTTAAAACCAAATCAGCAATATCTTTTTGTGATGCTATATGTAATTTATACATTGGTTCTACAGTAGTGGTCCATCTATATTTAATCTCATCAGAGGTTCTACCTCTTTCTCTAAAATCCCTATCAGCCCTGCGAATATATCTAACAAAAGCAGGAGCATACATAAAAATCTTCAAATCTAAAAACCTAATTAGAGCTGGATTTAAAGCAAACAAACCATCCAAAAAAATCACTTTTGATGGTTCATAATCCTCTGCATCACACCTTTCATGCCTTTTAAAATTATAAATTGGTTTTTTAATCTTAAGACCATTTTTTAACAGGCTCAAGTGCTCAACCAACAAATCTATATCTATAGCTGATGGCTCATCAAAATTAACATCATTAGAATCACCTTTTATTTTTTTTTCTCTTAAAATTACAGAAGAACCCTTATAATAATCATCCATTTGTAATATTTTCGAATCATTAACTACCCTATGCAACTCATCTACAAGATAAGATTTCCCTGAAGCTGAACCCCCAGCAACACCAAGAATACACCTATCACAAGTCGATAAATAACCACGTAAATAATTAATACCTTCTTGTGTAGTAAGCATATATTCAAATAAAAAAACAAATTTATAAATATATCTCTAATCTAAATTCCTTTAACTATAAAAATTACACCCACTAAAATATATAAAATTGTACTATAGACCCCCAAATAAGGAATATTTGTTACATAACCCGCTAATGGTGTCACAATTAAGCCAATGCCTAAACCCATCAGAAATTTACTTGTCATAAATTAAAAAAGAATTAAAAATTAAAAAAGATTTCGGTATTTTTTCACTTTAAATAAAAGGAAAGTAAATAAGAATATTTAAAAGGTAGTAGTGTAATCATATTATTAAATAAAAACAAGAGGTGATTTCATGAAGAATAAAGAAGAAGATTTTTTAAATAAAAATAAAATATATATAACTATAGTTGCTCTATTTGGTGTTATTGCAATACTTTTAATATTTTTTAGTGTTAATAATACTATGACAGGAAAACTATTCATTGGGGGAACAGCTAATCCTTCAGCTGGTGCATTGAGTGGACAAACAGGGGTTGGCGGGGATATTCAAGGCTATTCTACGGACGGATCAACAAATGTTTATCAATCAGATGAACCATGTGTGGATAGTGATGGTGGAATGTTTGCAAATATAGCAGGAAATACTGTTGGTTATGTTCCATCATATGGAAATGTAGATACTGTAACCGATTTTTGCCCAACCGATGCTAGAGAATCTGTTTATGAATATTATTGTGTAGATGGCTATACTGTAAATTCTCGAAAGTTAGTTTGCCCTGATGGTAAACAATGTCTTATAGGTGAAGATGGAGGTTATTGTGGGACTTTACCAGTTACAACAGCAACAGATGAAGGAGAGGTTGATATAAGTAATTTGGGAGAATGTTATATAGGAAGATTGCAATATACATTAAATGGTATTGATACTACATTTGGATCTTCATATTGTAGTGGTGGAACAACAAAAGTAAGAGTAGAATTTAAAAAAGACTCAGGTTCTACTAAATTAATAGCTGTAAAACCATATCCATCTAATGTAGAATATGATGCATCTAAAATGACTGTAACATATTGTTGTAAATAATTTTTTATTTTTTTTAAATAACATTTATAAAATAAAAACACAACTAAATTCTTATGCAAAAAGAGGAATTAGCAAAAAAAGTAGCTTATCTAGCACTGTTAGCAATATTATTTTATATTAGTTATTTGATGATAAAACCATTTATAAGCGCAATATTAGCCAGTGTATTTTTAGCCTTTCTTTTTTATCCATTTTACATAAGACTGAATAATATAATAAAAAATCCAACAATTTCAGCCACATTAATAATATTGATAATAGTAATAATAATAATTGGTCCTTTAATTCTTGTTGCACAGATTTTAATCAAAGAATCAATAACATTATATCATTTAATTAATATTGAACAAATTCAAGAATCAATAACCGCTTTTACAGAAGCAACATTTTTGAGGGATATAATACCTTCTATTATAGAAAGGGGTTTAACCTATATTACATCAAATGCCTCTAATTTTTTAATATCCATACCAGAAAAAATCTTTGTATTTATTGTAACAATATATTCTACCTTTTATTTAATCTTAGCTGGAGATACCTTCAAAAAAAAGATAAAAGCATTTTTACCATTCAAGAATAAAGAACATATAATTTCAAATATAATTATAACAACAAAATCAATAATCTATGGAACCTTTATAATTGCTGTAATAGAGGCAATACTAACAATAATTGGGTTTTATATCTTAGGCATATCATCACCATGGGTTTGGGGAGTAATAATTGCTTTTTTAGCTTTAATACCGTATTTAGGACCAGCCATAGTTTGGATACCATATTCTATCATTTTAGCGCTTCAAGGGGATATAAACATAGCTATTGGGATGATCATTTTAGGATTAATTCTAAGTAGCATTGACACATTTTTAAGACCTAAAATTATAAATCAAAGGGCAGCAATACATCCAGTGATTATTTTTATAGGAATTATCGGAGGAATACAGATTATGGGTATAGTTGGTTTATTAGTTGGTCCATTAATACTCTCTACTGCACTTATATTGATAGAAACACATTTCCAAGATGAAATTGAAAGCTAAAATAACAAACCTCTCAACAGGAGGCCCTTTTGTAGTGATTCTTAATATAGCTAATGCTAACCTTCTTAACCTTAATCCATTAGATAGAATAAATCTAAAACTCAATGATAAAAAGGCAACAGCCATAGTTGATATAGATATTGAATCAAAACACATAAAAAAAGGAGAAATAGGTATATTTCATGAATTAGCAAAAAAGTTTAACATAAAAACCAACACAGAGATAAAAATAAACAGAGCCATAAAACCAAATTCTATATTATATATAAAAGACAAATTAGATGGCAAAACACTCACAAAAGAACAAATAAATGAAATAATTAAAGATATTAATGAAAATAATCTGACAGAGGCAGAGATAGCATATTTTGTATCTGGCTGTTATGAACATGAACTTGATTCCAATGAAATAGTATATTTTACTGAGGCTATTATTAAAGATTTAGAAAGGTTAGATTTAAGAGAAAAGACTATTGCAGATAAACATTGCATCGGTGGACTAGCAGGCAACAGAACAACACCAATTGTGGTACCAATTATTGCAGCCTCTGGTATAACTATACCAAATACATCTACTCGTTCAATAACATCAGCAGCTGGAACAACAGATGTTTTAGAAATGCTATTACCAATCTCTCACTCAAAAAAAGAAATTAAAGACATTCTAAAAATAACAAAAGCTTGCCTAGTGTGGGATGGAAATCTAAATCTACATTCAGCAGAAAATAAGATAATAAAAATAGAAAAACCAGTAAGTCTTGATTGTGAAGGAATAATGATAGCCAGCATCTTGGCAAAAAAAGCTGCATTAAACGCAACACACATTTTAATTGATATTCCAATTGGAGAAGAAACAAAAATGAGTTCTATTAAAAAATCAAAGCATCTAAAGAAAAAATTTATAAAATTAGGAAAAAAATTACATATGAAAGTCAAAGTAATTATAACTAATGGTTCACAACCAATAGGAAATGGTA
>JAGVZW010000022.1 GCA_018302235.1 Candidatus Woesearchaeota archaeon | reverse complement strand
CAAACTAACCTCTAAAATACTTGCATCTCCATCTACAGTCACAACAACTGGTAGATTTATTTCATAAGGATTATCACTAACTAAAACCAAAGAACCAACGTAGACACCCTTCTTTGCCCCGGTTTTTACACTAAATCCTAAATTATATTCTTGCTTACCCCCTAAAACAAAAGATTCTTTATCTAAATCCAAAATATCCATAATCTCTCCCTGCTTTTCTACTGTAATCCCAACAATATAATCCCTATTACTGTATATTCCTAAATTATCTCGCACTATAACCCTGGGAGCTAATTCGTAATTTAAGCTATCTTTATCTAAACTAAACGTAGCATCTTCTTCCCCTTCAACAAAAGGTGCTGATTCTACTTGAGAAACAAGAACACTAAAACTAACATTACTAGAATTTACATAATTAAACACAGAATCATTAGCATAAACAATAACAACAGGATCCCCATTACCTAATGTTAAACTAGTACTAAAAGCCAAGTTTGTTAAAATTAAACTTGTATTCGTTATCCCATTATCTAATGTATACCACCCAGAATCCAATAAATTACCTGTTATAGTTCCTTGTAAATCTATACTTGAAATAGAATAAGTAGTACTTGTTGGGCTGCTAATAACCACAACCGGATATCTAGTATGTATGTTAGTAGCCCTAGAATCAGTAAAATTAACACGATTAAAAGTATCATTTATCGTAGCATTATAATAATATAAACCATCAAAAACATTAGTAGACCAATTTATACTTAAATTCGAAATACTATCACTCAACTCAAACATTGTCTCATTTATTATCCCGGAGGAATTATACAACCTAAATGTAATTGCATCAGGACTTATATCATCTATAGAAACATTCACAAAAATATTCCTATAAGAATTATAAGTATTATTCCCCTTAGTTGAAAGGTTGTAAATAATCAAAGGTGTTACTGTATCCTGAACAAAACTCCTTGTCTCACTCCAAGTACTATTATCCTGTCCATCATTAACCAACACCCTCCAGTAATACCTCCCATCGCTCAAAGAAACATTAGTATAATTATTAGCAATAGAAGAATTATCAAAATTCAGACTTGTATAATCAGCATTATCATCCACATGTAAATGATATTGTATAACATCATTATCAATATCATTTCCTGTTGTCCAATTCAAATAAATAAGATTAGTATCAAGATAAGTATTATTTGCTGAAGCTACTAAAGAGATATTTGTTATAAAATTAGCCAATAATATATTATTACTATAATTACTTAAACCGTCATCACTTCCATCATTAGGAGTTACTGCAACAGAATAATTATTATTCTTAAATGTCCTATCTGAATGCAAAGCATACCACGGCACCCCAGAATTATTCATACTCACAATCTCTGTTAAACTTAAACTTTTATTAATAATAAATATTCCATCCATAGTACCATTAAAATATAGATTAGTAGCCCCATCAATATAATAATGTCCTAATACAGGTTTACTCGTTGATTCATGTCTTATACTAGCAGTAAGTGTTTCTTTAAAAATCCCATCAATATATAAAGAAATAGAAGTATCATTCATAACACACACAGCAAAATACCATTTACCCACAGAAGCCTGAGCATTCATATCTACTCTATATAAAATATCATTATTATACACATCACAATTTATACCTGTATTAACAGCAGAACTAACCTCTAAATTATAACCATCATCAGATCCAGAAGACTCGAGATTTGAAATAATACCAAAATTATTAGTAATTGGTTGTGAACTCATCCTAAACCATCCGCCATAACTAAAATTTCGTGTAAGATCTAAATAATTGGATGTTTCTCCAATAACAACAGTAGTATTAAGCCCATTAAAAACAAACCCAGAACTATTACTCTTCCCATAACTATTATTCAAAAAATCATAACCCCCAGAGCTATTGCATATCAAATCCCTTCTATTCGAAGTAGTCCCATTATGCCCCCAACTAGAATAATCCCTAACTAAACTAGTATTAGAATTACACTCCATTCCAAAATTCACTAAAAATAAGCTTGCATTATTCTCCCTCCAATCATAAATTAAACTTAAATTCTGTGAAATATTATCTACATCAATCCGAACTAAATTCTGAACACTTAAATTCTCATTAGTAAAATTAGTAGCATAACTAGAATTAATAAAAAAAGTAACTGTTCCAATTTGATTTAATAAAAAACTTCCATCACTTAAATTAACTAAAATATTTGAACTATCATTAGCATAAATAGTATAATTAACAATCCTAGGAAATGTTTCATTAACAACAACACCAATCTGCCATATACCATTAATCATTCCCAATAATCCTTCAAATATCTTAGTCCCAACACTCCTAATTGTCTGCCAAATAACAATCCACACATTCCCAAGAGATTCATTAAAGAAATTAGAGACATTCACCATAAATGTTAAATTTTGTCCAACTAAAGCTGACCTAACTAAAGTAATATTATTAACAAAAGAATCAGTAATATTCTGTATTACTATAGACAAAGAAGTATTTATCAATATATTATTACTAAAAACACTTAAACCATCATCACTCCCATCATTAGGAGTTACTGCAACAGAATAATTATTATTCTTAAATGTTCTATATGAATGTAAAGCATACAAAGACACCCCAGAATCATTCATAGCAGTAATCTCAGATAAAGTTAATGTTTTGTTTATAATAAATATTCCATCCATAGTACCATTAAAATATAAATTAGTACCACCATCAACATAATAATGCCCTAATAATGGTTTACTAGTAGAATCATGCCTTATACTCGCAGTAAGTGTTTCTTTAAAAATCCCATCAATATACAAAGAAATAGAAGTATCATTCATAACACACACAGCAAAATACCATTTACCTGCCGAAGCCTGAGCATTCATATCTACTCTATATAATGTATTCGTATTGTATAAATCACAAGTTATCCCAGCATTTACAGCAGAACTAACCTCTAAATTATAACCATCACCAGCCACGTCAACATTAGAAATCACACCAAAATTAGAATTAATCGGCTGTGTATTCATTCTAATCCAACCACCATAACTAAAATTTCGTGTAAAGTCTAAATTAATATTCTCAATTATAGTAACCTTATCATTCAAACCATCAAATACCCACCCGGAACTATTGCTCTTCCCATAACTACTATTCAAAAAATCATAACCCCCAGAACTATTGCATAGCACACCAGAAGCTGTTCCATTATTTCCCCAACTAGAATAGTCCTTAACTAAACTAACATTAGAATTACACTCCAGCCCATAATTTAAAACAAACAAACTTGCATTATTCTCCCTCCAATCATAAACCAAAGAAATAGAATTTGCATTAACATCTTCTGATGTTACAAAAGCACTTAAATTCTCATATGTAAGATTCATACCATAACTAGAATTAATAAAAATATTTGATACGCTTGGAAGATTATTTGTTAATGGCCAATAATCCCAAATTCCACTTGGGGCAGCTAAATCCTGAACATTAACCTGATAATCACAAAAACCATTGTTATCAACATCTACACAACCCTCAATAGCTGTATCATAATCTAACCACCTATTCCCTGTAGAAGAATTCCATTGGTTAGCCCCATCACCAGAAAGATCCTTTGGCGGTCCATTTGTTTCATTACTCATAAATGTGTTATTATAAATAACATACCTATCACAATTTGAATTCAAATACAAAGAATTTGTTTTAAAAGAAGAAAAATTATTTGCTATAATTAAATTATCATCACTATTCCCATTACAATAAACAGCATAATCTACACCACCATCACCAGTAAAATTATTATATCCCAACGTATTATTATGAGCAAAATCTCCAAAAACAATAGAACTTCCTTTATAACCATATGTCTCACTGTTTGTAGAAAAATTAGTAAATTTATTCTTACTAATAAAATTGTATTGTGTTGATGTAAAAGAATTAGTCCCATCTAAATATATTGCAGCTCTAATCCACTTATACCCCCAAAAAGTATTATTTGTAACATTAATATAACTACTATTATCATCCATAATCACTCCAATAAACGTACTTGTAAAAAAACTATCCTTAACTGTATTATTATTATCAAAATAAGTGCTCCCTCTAAACATTATGCCTATAGTTCCTGATTTTCCATAACTAAAATTACAATCTTGAAAGGTTATATTTTGACTACTTTGCACTAAAAAGAAAGGATCACCCTCAGAACCTGTTGTCTGATCACTATTTCCAATAGAAGAATCATTAAAAACAGCATAATTGCATTCAAAGGTTATATTATTTCTATGCGTTACATACACTGCCTCAGAATAATTATGAGAAGAAATGTTAATAAAATAAACACTAGCAGGAATATTATTTAAAGCATCGCCTATACTAGAAAAATTCAACTGATTATCAGCTGTTGCATTCCACTCTATACTGCCTCTTATTGCATCTAATTTTATATTTATTAGACCGCTCAAAAGAGGCCACGGGCCACAATCATTTTTTTCTCTATAATAACCAGCACCACCAAAATACCAATTCCCAAAACCCTCACAAAAATCCATATCTACTGGTTTAGTGTTTCTTATACCCCCATTATAAAATATGTTCCTAGCTATAGTATTGTTAGTATACGCCCCAGTATTTATATCAACACCAACATTATTAACAAAATTACCAATAGCCGTAATATTATTCATAGTAATATTAGTATTATTCACATCAGATCCAATAGCAATACCATCTCCATCCACAGAAATATTATTCCATTTAATCTGAGTATATTCGTTATAGAAAACTAAATCAATACCACTATACCCACTTACAGTTATATTATTATTTAATATGGAAACATTAGCTATCCTATTAATACCTGCTGCCCCATATAATCTAACCCCATAATCATGTCCATAAGCAGCAGATTCTAAATTATTAGTTTGTATCAAAACATCAGTAACATTAGAATCAAGATAGATAGCAGCAGATTGTAATGTACTAGAAGCACTTATATTATTATTTAAAATCGTTACATATCTACTACCACTACCTACGTAAATTCCATATTTATGATTTCTAATACTAAAGTTACCAATAGTAACATTTTTAACTGTACTCAAATAAAAGCCATAAGAAGTCCCAGATTGCCCACTGTCATTTAATTCTGCTCTACTATTTCCATCAAATGTAAGATTTTCTAAGTTGTAAACATTTACAAGCTCAGTATAGGCACTAGCATTTGGTGTAATATTAATCAAAGAATGATGTGCCGCATTTCCAGCTGCCAAATTTATAGATGTAAAATTAATTTGTGAAGAAACATTTGCTCCGAATATAACCCCATAAAATGGACCAAAATCAACATTAATAAAATGAACATTTGGATTGGGTCCACAATCCGTAGCAATCCTTTCGTCAGTTTCTAGACCACCATACCAATTCCCAACAATCTCACAAAAAGAATTTGCAGAAGCTGTTCCCTCGGTTATAGCCCCACTCTCAAATATATTCTTCCATATACTATTTTGTAAAGCAGAAGAAGTAATTATAGTCAAAGCTGATGCTGTTGAAGGAATAGTAAAATTATTCTCAGTAATACTAGAATTTTTACCACCACCATACAAACCAATTCCCATCCCCGTTCCATTAAAAAAATTATATCTTATAGTAACATATTCCTGGTTATTACCAGAAACAAGATTATAACCTGCATTTGTTGCTTTAATTAAATTATGCTCAAAAAAAGAGTTTGAAAAATTATCAAGTCCAGTTCCGCCAGTTACCTTTATACCATCATAAGTATTAGTAAAATTATTAAAACTAAAATTAGAAAAACTAACATTATCATCCAAATATATAGGATAATAAAAGATTAATGAACCAGATTTAGTAAAATCATTATAAACCGCAGTAACATTCCAAGAATCCTCAACCTTAATACCCCCAGAAGTAGTACCAGATGAAGAAAAATTAGTAAAAACACAATTCTTTACTGTAATATTTCTCGATTTATAAACATAAATACCTATATCTGTATTTGTGGTTCCTGCTCCAAATATACTATTATTACTACAGTCTATAAGCAAATCATTTCTTCCGACAACAGAAATACAATTATCCCATGTATTATTAGAACCAACACTACTGTTTAACACCAAATAAAAAACAGATAAATTAGCTGCACTCGTATTACATTCATGACAACTATCACAAGTCATAACAGAATCATAATTTATAGATACAGCACCTAAAATAGAACTAAAAAGACTTCTTATATTATTAAAAGCACCAGTTATAAAATTAGCACTATATTGCACATATTGAGCAGCATAAACAAACAACGACTGATTAGAATCAAATAAATTATACCATCTACTCCAACTAATATTATCATCACTAAACCTCACACTTAAATCAATATCAACACCTAATTGCTGTTTATATAATTCATTAATCTCATAACTAGTTAAAGTTTTATTCCAAATCATTAAATTATCTATAGTAAAATTTGTATATTGACCTGGAAGAATAGAATCACTGTTACCAATTTTTATTTCCTTCCCTGCTCCACATACCTCATCATCAGCATCAGATCCAATTAATTCTCCATTGATATAAACAACCATATTGGCATTTATATCCCAAGTAACAATAATATGATTCCATGTATATTGTGGCATCTTATTCTGCGGACTAGTCAAACTAACCGTTGAATAAGTATCCGTATCCCCTTTATAAACATAAAATACATTTGAATCCAGTGTAATAAAAATATCATTAAAACTATTACCCCCTAAATCACCCACCATATCAAAAATATCATGAACTGTATCACCCTCATTACCAATATTAAAATATGGTTTAAACCAAAAACTAATCGTTCCAGTATTATTAGAAAAACCAACCAAAGGGCCCATAAAACTTGCATTAAAATAATGACTCGCATTCTTCAAACCACAAGCACCATTTATTCTTCCAATATTTGTATAATATTCCTCACCAACTATAACAGACCCAGATAAATTATATTTCTCCTCGTATAAACAATTTACATCATCAAATCTCCAGTGTCCAACTAAATTAGAATAAAAATAATCAGAAGAATTTGTTTGATACGAATATCCTATTGTACCATTCCAACTAAAGTTCGTATACAAAACAGCATTCTCAGTTCCATTCCTTGCTGGACTAATATATTGGCCTGTTTCTGGGTACTTCATAATAGGGTTAGTTAAAGAATTATTCATAGCCACAATCTCATCAGAATTTAAAGTTCTATTAATAACAAATACATTATCTATTGTTCCATTAAAATAATTATTATTTAAATCTACAGTAGCCCTGCCTATAACTGGTCTTTGTGTAGATTGATGTCTAATACTCGTAGCATTAACAGCCTCTAGAACACCATCAACATAAAGGCTCATATTTGTATCATTCATAACACAAACAGCAAAATACCACCTCCCAACTACAGGATTTCCCTTATTCCATTGAGAATTGATATAATTATTATTATTCGCTCCTAAACATGAAATATCCTTTGTAGAATCAGCCTTTAAGCTATAACCATCACGATTATCATTATTATATTCTAAATTACTTATAATAGAATTATTTGCACTAATATTATCAAGCTTGAACCACGCCCCATAACTAAAATTCACTACCAGATCTAGAGCTGTTTGTTCAGAAACAGTAATCAAATCATTCAAACCATCAAAATTATAACTCCCCCCAAATTTTCCACCAGTTGCACTATAATTAACCCCACCAGAAGCAGTTCCCAGGATCACAATCAATCTCTTCTTCAACAAAATCCCCATCAAAACAATAAACATTATTTCCAGATATATAACCCCCCTTAGCTATTAAATCACTAAAATCATATAGTCTATAATGTTGATAAATAACAGGATTACCCAAATGGTCAACAGCTTCAATATTATCATAAGGAACAATAAAACTGTTTCCATTCCAATAACCAGTATCAAAATTTTCTAAAGAATACCATAACTTAATATTTTTTCCAACAAAATAATTCCGCATAAAAGAATTAACTCTAAAACTAAAATCATATTTAAAAGACCTCCAACCATTTCTTACAAAAGTCCTATCAACATAATCAGAAACAAAAAAATCCTTATCATCTACACTAGATTTTATTAATATTTCCCCCTCTTGAACACCACCATAATGAACAGAAAAGCCATCATCCCCACTATTAAATTCTAAATCTCCCCATGTTAAAATATCTACATCCCCACAATCATCTAATTTAAAAAAAGTACAAGCTATCCGTGGAGACATTCCTTTCAAATCTAAATTACCCTTTAAACAATCCTCATCAACATAAGGTACAGCACAAATTAAAGAATCATAAGATATAGAATAAGCACTAAAATTATCAACAAAAAAATTAACCATATTGTTATCAATAAAATAAGGAACATCAGCATCTACCCAATCCCTACATATAAAATTATCAAAATCAAAATTAACACATTTTTTAATGGTAAAGGTAGAATTGCTTATTTTGAACCCTACCAAGCCAAAACCAAAACCTTCATAATAAAAAATATCATTTTTATAAAAAACATTAACACCTTGACTAATATTACTATCATATTCTATTTCAAATACTAAATCACCTTTCTTATAGCTTTCTAATCTTTTATCATCTTTGGTCTTTTCTCCTATCTTTTCAATCTTAAAAGAGTCATGAAAAGAATTACTCGAAGAATAAAAAACATATTCTGTTTTATTCTCAATAACTACAAAATCCGTACTATTATCAGAAGAAAAATTCATCTCTTCTAAAAAATTAATAACATAATCCCTCTCATACACATTAGTCTGACAACTAAACAAAAAAAT
>JAGVZW010000021.1 GCA_018302235.1 Candidatus Woesearchaeota archaeon | reverse complement strand
TAATTTTTGTTATTTGCTAGAATTTTAGCTTTATTTTCGTCTAATGTGTGTATTGAGAGATTAATTCTGTTTAAATTGGCTTTTTCTAATTGTTTTATTAATTGTTTGGTTAGTAAAGTTCCGTTTGTTTGCATAGAGATAAAGTTTACTTCTTTAATTTTTGAGATTTCTTCTATTAACGGAATTAGATTTTCATATGTTGTTGGTTCACCTACTGAATCTATGTTTGCTTCTATATTTGTTTGTTTTTCTTTGATTATTTCTTTTAATGTTTCTATTAAGTATGATTTTTCTGCTATGTAATTATTTTGATGTAATGGGTGGTTTGTTGAACAGAAGATACAATCTAGGTTACAAATTGTTGTTGGTCTTATCTGCAATAGATTTGTTCCTCTATCTATTATTCCTATCTGAATTAAACCAATTAAAGGAATTTTTGATTGTTTGTTTATTATAATTAACATAGGAAAAATGTGTTTTTCTAGTTTTTATTTTTTGTCTAATACAGCTAGTATATTTAACTCTGGTTGTTCAACTCTGTAATGTCTGTCCTTTATTACATTTGTATATAAAAATTGTAGCCCTTTTCCATTATATTCTGGGGGTATGCTGATTATCCTTATAGCATTTTCAATTCTTTGGTATGTATCGGCGTGGTCTTTTCTTTGAAACACATCTGTTTCGCTTTTTATTAGTTCCATTAAAAATTCTTTTGTTGTTATAGAGTATCTGTATATTGCAATTAATCCGATTAATATTGCAGCTTCATGTGTTACTTGATGGTTAATATTTTGAAGGGTTTCTCTTATAAACGCTCTACAACTTTCTACACTTAAATGTATCTCATCTTCTGGTACTCCCCTAAGAGGTAATATATTATATGCTATTAAAAGATGTTCTAGTCTGTCCATTTTGTCTTTTAGTCTTTTATTTTTTTCATTTATCGATCTCATACCGGAAACTAAGTTTGGGTATTCTCTCTCTATTCTATTTTTTAGAATAATTGTTGGTGATGTATATTTTGATCTGTCTATATGCAAACCATAAATATCCTCCATTATTGTTTCTATGAATGCGAATTCATCAAGAGATATTCTTCCGTCGTTGGTTAATGCTTTGCTTGCTATCTCTTTCATTATTATTTTACTTAAATCACTTGATGGATTGTATTTTCTTGATTCTTTTAACGAGGGGGTTTCTTTTTCTAATAATCTTAGTTGTTGGGTATGAAAGATACCATACATTCCAAGCATTGTTCTGTCAGTCATTTCTTGTAATTTTAAGGCTATTTTTTGTTCTCTATCCATTATTTTTGGGAATTCTTTTTTTAGAAATATATCCATTTTTTGAGAACTATCTACTAGTACTCTTCTAAATCTTCCAATATCTGGTTTTATAATTAAAGGAGAATCAGTTGGGTATTCTTCAGGTGGTGTTTCTTTTTCTGCTAAATAACTTATTGCTTCATAAGCTTCTTCTATGTTTGTTGCTATTTCTTTATAGTCATATTTAGTAGGGTTGTTTTTTTTAAGCCAGATTATTGCTCCTTGTCTGACTAAATTTTTAATTAATATTAATCTGATTTTTTCTTCTTCTGGATCTACTTTTTTATCTAATGTTATGGCTCTCTCTAGTTGATATAATATGGGAAGTGCTTCATCTTGGATAATATATGGTTTGGGTTTCATAGACTTAGAAATGAAGAAAGATTTTTAAGACTTTTGTCTTTTTTAAGTAGTTAAGGGTAAGTTTATTAATGCTTTGATTTTTTAGTTTTTATGGTTGAAACTATTATGGTTGAAGACGCTTTAGAGATAAAGGATTGTGTATTTATAGATGTAAGAACTCCTAAAGAGTTTGAGGAGTATCATATAAAGGATGCTATAAATGTGCCTTTGTTCTCTAATTCTGAAAGACATGAGATTGGTTGTTTATATAAACAAGTTAGTCAAGAGAAGGCTATTCAATTTGGTATGGATATGTTTCTTTCTAGGGTTGATAGTTATCTGAAGGAGATTAAAGGAATTAAAAAAGATTTAATTGTGTATTGTTGGAGGGGTGGGATGAGGAGTAGGGCAATTGCTGAGTTATTTAATACTAAGGGATATAGGGTTTGGCAATTAGATGGTGGAATTAAGGCTTATAGAAATTATATCTTAAAGAAATTAAATGAATTTAATTATGATTTTGAGTTTTATGTTTTATGTGGTTTAACAGGTTCTGGTAAGACTAAGGTTTTGAAGAATTTTGAAAATTCTTTGGATTTAGAGGATTTAGCGCAGCATAGAGGTAGTTTGTTTGGTGGGGTTGGTTTGAAGAGAAGGTCGCAGAAAATGTTTGATGTTTTGTTGTTTAGTGAATTAGAGGGATTAAAAGGGTTTAATAGGGTATTAATTGAGGGAGAATCTAGGAAGATAGGGGATCTTATTTTACCTGAAAAATTGTTTACTAAAATAAGGAGGGGAAAGAAGATTTTTTTAGAGGTTAATTTGGATGAGAGGGCTAAAAACATTAGAGAAGAATATTTTGTTGGTTCACAGATTCTGGAGATCAAAAATATATTATTGAACATGAAACAGATATTAAGCATAAATGTTGTTAATGATTTAGTTAATAAAGTGGATGAAGGAGATTATTTTTATGTTTCTAAGAAATTATTAGAGAAATATTATGATTCTAAATATAGATATACTATGAAGGATTTTAAATTTGATTTTTTTGTAAAAAATTTTGAAGAAATTAAATTAATTTTTTAATATATATTATTTTGTTCTTATATGTTTATAAATTTAGAATATGTTTGTTAGTAAAAGGGGTTGAGATATGAAAAGGGGTTATACAGATGTTTTAATTGGATTGCAATATGGTGATGAGGGCAAAGCAAGGGTTATTGATAAATTGTTACAAAAAGTTAATTATAGTATTGTAGCTAAGTTTAATGCTGGTCCTAATGCTGGGCATGTAATAGAGGTTGAAAATAAAAGGGTTATTTTGCATTCTGTTCCTGCTGGGGTTTTTTATTCAGATAAATTATTGTATGTTGGTTCTGGTTGTGTGATTAATCCTGAAAAATTTTTGCAGGAAATTAGTGATATTGAAAAAATAGGTGTAGAGTTAAAAAATAGATTAAGGATATCTTCAAATGTTTCTTTGATACAACCACATCATATAATTTTGGATAATATTCAGGGGGGTTTTATTGGAACTACTAGAAATGGTGTTGGTCCTGTATATGCTGATCAGGCTGTGAGGGCTGAGGATAAGATAATAAAAAATTTAAAGATTGGTAGTTATTTATCAGATCCTGAAGGGTTTAGGAATTATGTAATGTTAAATTTAAAAAATATTGTTGAGATTTATAAGATTAATTTTGAAATAGATGTTGAACAGTTTGTACAGGTGTTTCATGATAGTGTTTTGCAGCTTAGAGAATATGTTGAATATGATCCCTTTTTTTTGGATAAATTAGTTGGATTGGAGAAGAATATTCTTTTTGAAGGTGCTAATTCTTGTATGTTGGATGTTGTTTATGGTGTTACACCCTTTACAACTTCTTCTAGAACGATTGCAGCAGCAGCTTATACTGGGGGGGATATTTCTCTTAAACATCATAATAAGATTATTGGAGTTGCGAAGGCTATAATGTCAAGGGTTGGAAATGGGCCTTTTATTTCTGAATATGGTGGAAGAAAATCTGAGGAATATTGTGGAGAAGATGCTGGAAAAAAATATATTAAAGAAGTAGAGGAACAAAGCTATAATGTAGAAGAATTATTAAAATCAGGGGATTTATTTAAGATTGGAATTGCATTGAGAATTTTGGGTAATGAATATGGTTCTACTACTAAAAGACCCAGAAGATTAGGAATTTTTGATTTAGTTTTGTTAAAACAAAGTTGTAGGTTAAATGCTGTTGACGAGATTTATATTAATAAAATTGATTGTTTGTATGAGTTATCTAAAACAAGTTTATCTGGGATACCAATTGTTACTTCTTATGTTTTGAATGGAAAGTTAATTGATTATGTACCAACTACTTCTGAGGATATGTATAATGCAAGGCCAGTAATTGAATATTGGCCACATATATCTGATGTATCAAGTGCTAAAACTTATGAAGAATTATCTGTTGAGGTGAAATATTTTATTAAAACTTTGCAAGAGAGGATTTGTGTTAAAATCGCAGGAATTGGCGTTGGACCTGAAAGAGAACAGTTTATCGAGATAATAGAGTAACGAAATATTGATTAATTGTTAAAAAAAAATATTTTTATGCATATAACTCCTTTAACAGATAGATATTATGAAAATATTAAGGAACTTGAAGAATTTTGTGGTGAATTTGCTTTAATAAAGTATAGAATTCTTGTTGAATCAGAATATTTGATTGCACTTTCAGATTTTGGGATTATGCGTACATTAAGTGATGAAGAAAGGAATTTTTTGGGTGGATTGTGTAATTCTAGTGATTTAGATATAGTAAAAAGGATTGAGAGAGAGGGAATAAATGGAAAATCTCCTACTTATCATGATGTAAGGGCTGTTGAGGAGTTTATAAGAGAAAAAATGAATAACAGTCCTTTAAAGGATTGTACACAATGGATACATTTTGCTTTAACATCTGATGATACAAATAATCTTGCTTATGGACTTATTCATACTAATCTTATTAATAGTGTGATTTTTTCTTGTTTGAATAATTTATGTGATAAGATCTATGAATTGGCTGATAGATGGAAATATTCAGTAATTTTGGCTAGGACACATGGTCAAGTTGCATCTCCAACAACCTTTGGAAAGGAATTTTTTGTTTTTTATGAAAGATTACGTAAAGAGATGGAGCATTTAAAATCATTAGAATATGATGTAAAATTAAATGGTGCAGTTGGAAATTATAATGCACATTATTTAGCATTTCCAGATAAGGATTGGGTTTCTTTTTCAAGGAATTTTGTTAATAAATTAAGTAGTAAAATAGATATTAGATTATCTTTTAATTCTGTGACAACACAAATAGAACCCCATGATTCTTTTGTTCGAATATGTGATTCTCTGAGGAGAATTAATAATTCTTTGGTTGATTTTTCACAGGATATTTGGGGATATATTAGTGATGGTTGGTTAGGACAAAAACAAGGAGATGTAAAGGGGTTTTCTTATATAGGATCTTCTTCTACAATGCCGCATAAGTTAAATCCAACAGATTTTGAAAATGCTGAAGGGAATTTGATTTTAGCAAATTCTTTGTTTGAAGGATTTTCTAGAAAGCTTCAAATATCTCGTTTTCAAAGAGACTTGTCTGATTCAACAGTTTTTAGAAATTCTATATTACCTTTTGGTTTTTCACTTAATGCTTATAAAGCGTTATTAAAGGGATTAAGTAAGATTGATATTAATGCTAAGAAGATAGATCAAGTTATCGATGAAAATCCTGAAGTAATAGCAGAGGGGATACAAACAATGTTAAGGGTATTAGGGTATGCTCAAGCTTATGATTTATTAAAAGATTTTGTCAGAGGAAAAAGGGTTTCATTAGATGAGTTAAAGGGTTTCATTAGTAGTTTGGATATACCTCAAGATGTTAAAAATAGGTTGTTAGATTTAAATCCAAGAAATTATATTGGGATTGCTGATAAATTAATTTTATAATTCTTTTTTACGTTCTACATTTGGTGGAATATATGTTGAAAGATAGGATAATGCTTCTTGTAAATTATTAACGATAGGGTATAGTTTGTGTTACTTGGTCTAGCAAACTATTCTTACAAATTTTGGCTTCATCTCTTGAATATTTTTGGTAAAATTCCAATTGTTTTTGCGCTATATCTTTTTGCAGATTCAGTTAGTAATCCCATTAATCCTAGATTTGTTCCGCTATAAATAAGCGTATGATTATTGGTTCCGATAGGTTTTCCTAGTTCTATAGCTTCTCTTTTATATTGATCTTTAATATCTTTTTTACTTGCTGTCGTAAGATCACAAATTTTACTCATTTAAAAGAAAAAATTATTAATCTAATTCCTAATTTATCTAGTTGTGGTCAGTTGCACTATAAAAATAGTTTGCTAATCTTTTAGTTGTTGGTAAATTAAAGGATTTTCTTTCTTGTGTTACTTTTATTAAGTCTTCTAATTTTGCGCTTATACCTATCTGTTTTCTTGATGGTAATCTTTCTATTGGATGGTTTAAATATGCGATAATAATATCTCCTTTATGTATATAGTCTGAAGGATTCAGGTTATGAGATATATTTATCGGAAATCTTTCATTACTTAATTCATCTGCAAGTTCTTCTATTACCCTATACCATGATTTATCTGAGCATCTATTAGGTCTTACTGATGGTGTATGGAGATCATTACTGTCGGCTATAATCCCTGTAGATCCAAGTAGTTTACCTTTACTGGTTATAGTTAGTTGTGAGAGAAGCACTACATTTGGATCGAAACCCCATTCTTTTAATTTTATTAAATATGCTTCTTCTGGTTTCATACTTAAATCTTCTGTTATTCCTTGTGCGTCTAATACTGTTGTGTTTACACAAAGGGTTCCTTTATTTCTCATTCTATAATGTAATGCCTTATGAAGTTCGTTTATATCATAGCCCGAGCGCACCATATTTTGTAGAACAAAATTTGCAACAAACATGCTTTCAAAATTTATTGAACTGTTTTGTAAATAATCAAAAATATCTGCATCAATAACCTCTACATTATTAGCTAATTCTTTATTTATTTGGATTCCTTCTTTATCTATTATTAATCCATGAATGCTATCTACACCTTTTAAACTGGCTTCAAGACGATCTCCTTCTAAATCTGTATTTGGACGATCAGGGTTTTTACAAACAGTAGCTATTTCTCTAAATGAGACTTTTTCTCCTTCTTTTAGTCTAGTTATTAGATTTTGAATATCTGGATTATTTTCTATGGCTTTAATTTCTTCAAATGGCTGGCTAATAAATCTTTTTCTTCTCAATTGACTTAAGAATGTGTAAGCTTCTAATGGTCCTGAGCCTAAAAGATATATTATACTTGATTCTGTGGTTGATCTTTTTGAAATATGGTAGTTAAAGGCGGTTTGTAAGAAATCATCATTTCTACCTAAATATGTAAATGTACTTGGTGTATCTAATATATGTGCTTTCATTTTATATTACCCCCAATTCTTTTAATTTTAAAAAAACATATTCTGTTTGATCTACTTTTTTTTTACTTACTAAATAATCTTTGATTAGTTTTTCTGTAGTTTCTATACTTGAATCACTTGAAGTAATTATATATTTCTTTTTTAAAAAATCTATAACTGTCTGATCAATTTTAAAATTTAATTTTTTTCCATATAATATTGCACGAACATAATGGGAATGATATTGGCCATATTGGTCGTTTAATACAGATAATGTTTTATTATTCAGATCTTCAAAGAAACCTATTTCATATAAAATTTGTTTTTGCATATCTACTGCAACACTTTCAAGTTTGAAAAAAGCGGTTTTAAGACGAGTTGCTATGGATGGTGTTTCATTGTATTCTTTTGAGTATTTTGATTGTGTAAATGGGATTATATCTATTTCTTTTCCATT
>JAGVZW010000023.1 GCA_018302235.1 Candidatus Woesearchaeota archaeon | reverse complement strand
ACCTGTTGCTAGTACAGTACAACAAATATTAGGTGGTTTAAGATCAGCATGCACGTATGTTGGAGCTGATAAACTTAAAGATTTAAGTAAATGTGCTACTTTTATTAAAGTACGACGTACTCATAATACAGTACACGGAAATGAATAATATGCTTTTTTATATTAGTTAGGTACTAATCAATAATCAATGAAAGAAAATAAAATTATTGAATGGTTTATAATTTTTTATATAATTCTATTTGCTATAATCTCTATCCTACAAAAAAATTATGAATTCTTCTACTACTGTATAATTTATTTATTGCTAATAATAATTATAAAAATTTATGTATATAAACATAAAATTGAAATAAAATTATCTAAAATAATTCTCTTAGGATTTGCACTATTAGGAATAGCACATTTTTTAGGTGCAGTAATACATATTAATGGAGTAAGATTATATGATACCTATTTTATTTTAAAATATGATAATTATATCCATGCCTTTGGTACATTTTTATTAACCTTTGTAATATATGATTATTTTTCTCCCTACCTCAGTCCAGATTTCAAAAAATCTATGTTAAAATTGGGCTTTTTAGTTGTTGTCTTTACATTAGGGATAGGATCTATTATAGAAATTATTGAATTTTTTGGTATTATTTTTTTCAAAGCCAGCGGTGTAGGAGATTATACCAACAACGCATTAGATCAAATTTTTAATATTACAGGTGCATTAACAGCAACCATAATTATTTATTGGCATGAACAAAAAAACAAATCTAAACAATAAACTTTATTAAAAAAAAAATACCTTTGTTTTCATGGAAGAGGATACATTCGATGTTTTAGGGCCAGGTACAGTAATCCAATGGAAAGGCACACAAGATTTTGAATTATTATACAAAAAAATATGGGAGTGGTTTGGAATTAATGATTACAGTATGGAAGAATTACATTACGAAGAAAAAAGATTATCCTTTGGCACAAATATGGTAATAAAATGGGAAGGAAAAAAACCAGGAAAGAAATGCACATTTAAAAATGATTACTTCGCCTACAAAGTAAAAGTAGATTTTTTAGTAATAGGTTTAAAAGAAGCCGAAACAGCATACGAAGGCAATAAAATAAAAGTAAATAATGCTGATACAAAAATTAAATTCAAAGCCACAGTTATAAAAAATAGCAATAAGAAATTTAAAGAAAAAACCCTGCAGAAACAAATATATGAACGTTATATTATTCCAACTACATTTGAAGAAGCTAAAATAGAACTATATTCAGAAATCCATGAAGTAATAGGTTTAACCAAGTCATTCTTAAATCTATATCATTTTTAAGAATATTTAAAAAGAAAAGAAAATTAAACTTAAGAATGGTATATTACGAGCATATAGTTAGAAAAATAATCATAGAAAAAGATGGTGCAATAGAGTTGAAAGACTTCTTTAAACATATAAGAAACTGGTTAAATAAAAATAAATACAAATTACAAGAAGGACTTCACGCAGATACTACCACAGAAGATGCAAGATCATTTACAGTAAAATGGTTTGCAGAAAGAACCTACGATGATTATCATAAACTATATTTAACAATAATTATGAACTTCTCTAATTTGAAAGAAAAGGTAATAAAGGGAAAAAAAATATCAAAAGGACATTTTACAATAGACATCTCAGGAGACCTAATCAGAGATATACAATATAAATGGAGCAAACCAGTTAGCATAGAATTAATAAGAGCAATTTTCGATAAATATATTGCAACAGAAAGTGGAGATGAAGCAAAAGAAAAGATTAAAGTCGATATATCTACTCTAATAGATGAACTTAAAAAATATCTTAATATGGTTTAAAAATGAAAATAACAGCATTTATCCTAATATTTTTTATTTTTTCAATTTCTGTTCATTCCTTCTATATTATTGAACCAGCAACATGCGAAAAAAATGATGGATGCAAAAAAAACTGCAAAAATGGAGATTCTGACTGTACATGCCTGTCTCAGGGTGGATATCTCTGTAATTATTATCAATCATGTTCCAATACCACAATAAAAAACTGGGAATCACAGATTTGTTGCTTATCAAAATGCGAAAAAAGCGATATAAAGGATATAAAAAGTATATCCTCTATAAGTGAAGAATTAGAAAAATATGAAAAAGAAATAGCAAATAGAAAAATTATTTCCTTAATCAATTATTCAAATTACCAAATTTCAGAAAAAAAAACAATTACAACATATAAGAGAAGCTATATATTATTTATATTTACAATATTTTTCATAACAATATTTGTCTTGTATCTAATCTTAAGAAAAGAAAATGAATTTTTCTTTCAGTTTTTTAAAAGAATAACTGGTATAAACAAACTCATCCTTAGATCAATAATAAAAAATCACCCCAATATTAAAAAAGAAGAAATAATATATTTAACAAACATACCTCAAGAAGAAATTAATTCATTTATTAAAAAAATCAAGCTTCAGGAGCAGAAGTAGTAACCATTCCAGGGATTCCATTACCATTCTCCTTAATATTCCAATCAACAGACTCTTTTTTTTCTCCAATAGATTGTTTTTTTATTTCCTCTTTCTCTATATTTTGTATCTTATTTAAAATTTCGTTTTTTTTCTTTTCTAAATCATACTTTAACGTATCTTTTTTAAAATTTTTAATAGCAACTGTTAACAATTCCTTCAATAAAAAAGCATTTTTATGATATTTAAATTGTTTTTTTGATACTATATTTAAAATGTCCTCTAACTCTCTCCTATTTTCTAAAAAGTCATTAATCAAAAACTGAGGTTCTTCCATTAAAATCCCCCATAATTATTAAGAGATTTTGGTTGTAATGATTTTGTCTCTATATCTGTTTTCCCCCTTACATATTTCTCTAATAAAATCAAACCCTTAGCTATAACCTTATTTTGCTCCAAAAGTATTTCTAATTTAGAGGCCAAAGAATTTATTTTTGCCTCTGAACCCTCTACATCTCCAATATGTTTAGAAGCTTCTTCAAATATATTTATTAATTTATCCACTCTTACAACTAGTTTATTAATATTTTGTATTAATTCAGTATCATGAGTTCTTCTATCCTCTTCTTTCTTTACAACCATATCCTTAAAATAAAATTCTTATATATATAAAGATTATCTTTGATTTTAATCAGTAAAAATGTCAAAGCATCAATAGCTTAAACAAAACATCTATATAACCCTTTAATAATTTAAAGATAAATCAACAAGGCATTTGAATATTCTATTATTTTAAAATATCACTAAGCGCCTCTAAAATTGGTGAAGGTTTTTTATTATCTAAAATTAAAATTTTCTCAGATAAAAGTTCCACTATTGCATTCTCACCAACTGATCCATAATATGTTTTTGCTATATCTTCTTTACGATCTATCATCAAAAGATCAGCCCCATACAAAACATTCTCCTTATTCCCAAGTCTAACCCAATAATCAAGAGCCTTTTCATAGTTTCCATTTTCAAACAAACCATTCGCTAAACTATTCGCATCTATCCTATTAAATGCCCTGAAGTAGCATTCAAATGCCCTATCTGGATCTAAATCCTGAACTAAGTTAGCCACATAGCTTAATTTTTCTCTAATAGAAAATTCCACTTGACTTTGATAGGGAGTCAATATCTTAAGTCTACTACCTCTGGGTACCTTTTCTTCATATATATCCACTGCTGTTAACAATATATCTACTGCAGTAATTAAATCACCAGTTTTAACAAATCTATCAGATAATCCAATCAAACCCTCTAAATCTTTAGCTCTAACAAAAATATCTCTTGCTTCATTTGGTTTATCTTTTTTTATATACCCCAAAGCCATACTTTTATAATTTGGCTCTGTTTCACCAAGGCTATAAGTAGCTAATGCAGCATTTGTTGAGCCCTCCTCCGCATAAATATCCCCCAACTGCTTACAAAAAGCCCTCATTACATCAGGCTCTAATCCAGTTAAATTTACAGTATCAATTCCGACTCTATACACGTAAAGTACTAATCCGCGCAAATGATCTACTAACATAAAAATATCACATATAAAACTTATTTAAATTCTATGCAATTAGTTAATAACATTCATAAAAGATAATATTTTTAAGTTTATATAAAATAAAGAGTATATGATTATATATTTAGCATTATTATTTATCCCAATAGGAATTATTTTTGGTATAATCTTAGCTAAAAAAATACCAGAAGAAATAAAACCAGGAAAAAAATATTTTAAATTATTTGAAATATTATTATTAACAATTATATTCCTAATCTCTCTAAAAGAAATTAATTATATTTTATTATTTATTGGTGTTATCATTGGATATTTTTTTACAAAAGAATATTTTTATTTTGGTCTATTAAATCTATCCTCACTAATTATTTCATTGGTTTTTATATATGGTTTACCATTCGGAACTATAAATTTAAACAATAAAAAAGAAATAATAAGAAACATTATCTTATTCTTTATTGCTATCCTTAGTTTATTTATTGACTACAATTTTTTATCTTTTGCTATTGGCGGACTTGGTTCTATAATTATAAAAAAAATAATTAGATTTAAATAGAATATATCTCACTATTATTTATGCTATATCTAATTTCTATAGGGCTATGGAGCATTAAAGACATATCATTAAATGGATTAGAAGCAATAGAAAAATGTGATGTGATTTATTTTGAAAATTATACATCATATTATGATTCTAATCTAAATGATATAAAAAAAATTACTAAAAATGATAAAATAATCGCTATAAAAAGAGAAGAATTAGAAAACAACTCTAAAAAAATAATTTTAGAGGCAAAAGAAAAAAATATAGGAATATTGGTCATAGGTGAAGCATTAGCAGCTACAACACATAACGCTTTAATTATAGAGGCAAAAGAAAATAAAGTAAAAACAAAGATAATTCACTCATCATCTATATTTACCGCTATCTCAGAAACTGGTTTAAGCCTTTACAGTTTTGGGAAGATTACCTCGTTGCCTTTCAATTACAAAGATTTAAACACCCCATACAATATCCTGTTAGAAAATAAAGATTTACATACATTAATTCTTTTAGATTTAGAACCTGAGAATAAAAAATATATGTTAGCTAAAGAAGCAATAGAATATTTTATAAAAAAAGGATTGGATAAAGAAAAATTATGCATCATTTGTGCTTCTCTTGGCTCTGAAAAGCAAAATATTATCATCGGGAAAGCTAAAGAACTTGTCAACAATACACTAAAAAATATACCCCAATGTTTAATAATTCCAGGAAAATTACACTTCATAGAACAAGAGTTTTTATCCCTTTATTGATTTAGAAATAAGTTTATTCGGTATATAAATTATCTCACTATTACTAAGTATCTTTGTTTCCAAAAAACCAATATCTATTACCTCTCCAGTAATCCTTTCTATCTTTATTTTATCATTTTTATTAATTTTTTTATATAATCTTAATTTTATTCCAGAACTGATATTCGGAAGAATATTTCTGAAAGAAAGTATAATAAGTATAAACACTGTAACAAAAAAAATAATAACTACCTTTTCCAAAACAGTTGTAGATATATTCATTCTATTAAAAATTAACAATAAAGTAGTAAAATAAATTAAAATTCTAACAGTATATTTTAAATAAGAAGAAATCCTACCACCCATATCAAATTCTAGAGCTAAAGTCTCATCAAGATCTATCTTTTTAAAAGTTCTGTCTAATAAATTTGAAATAAATCTAGCTAGAATAATTCCTAATAAAATATAAATACTTACTTCTATAAATTTTATAATTGTTGATATCATAAAACTATCTAAAAATCCAAATTTATAAAGCCTTTTATCATATAAAATTTATTTTAAATTCTATCAAAACATTTAAATAGCTTATATTTTTGCATTTAAAAGGAGAAAATAAATGGTTACTGAAACTATGATTGAAAAGGTACAAAGGATAATTAAAGATTCAAAATACATTAGAAATATATGTACATCTGCTCATATTCATCATGGAAAATGTATAAGCGGAGATTCTAGAATATTTTTAGCAAATGGCTTCATAGCAACAGCAAAAGATATATTTGAAAATATTCTAAAAAATGGAAATTCAATTGCAGAAACTGAAGCTTTTATAATATATACCCCTAAAAACAAGGTAAAAATTATTTCTTTGAACAGCAATACTAAAAATTTCGAAAAAAAAGAGATTCAACACGCATGGAGATTAAAGGGTGGAAAAACAATAACTATTAGCCTAGAAAATGGATTAATTATGACTACAACACCAGAACATAAATACTTTATTTATAATAAAGATTTTCAAAAAGTTGAAGCAAGAAACCTAAAAATAGGGGATCAAATCAGCTGTATATCAAATGCAATTAATCTTCTATCAAACTATGAAATATTAACTAATGGTGGTTTATTACAAAAACAAAATTTTATTAAGAAACAACTTGAGTTTATAGAAATAAGTAAAATTGAAGAAAATTATAATGAAGTAGTATATGATTTCACAATTCCAGATAATCATAATTTTATTGCTGAAGGAATGGTAATTAGTAATACAGCGTTTACAGATAATTTATTAGCAGCATCAGGTAAAATGGCTGCAAAGTGTGCTGGAGACCTAGAACAAGGCATGGCAACATGGCAGCACTCAGATGAACAAGAGAGATTAATGACTGTAGATGCTGCAAACGTAAGTATGGTACACGATTTTGAAGGAAAAGAATTCTTAATTAATTTAATTGACACACCAGGACATATAGATTTTTCAGGAAACGTAACAAGAGCTATGCGGGCTATTGATGGCACAATAGTACTAGTCTGTGCAGTTGAAGGTATAATGCCACAAACAGAAACTGTTCTAAGGCAAGCACTAAAAGAAAGAGTAAAACCAGTTCTTTTCATAAATAAAGTTGATAGACTCATAAAAGAAGTAAAACTAACACCTGAAAAAATGCAAGAAAGATTTATGAATATCTATAAAGAGTTTAACCAATTAATAGAAAAAATTGCAGAGCCAGAATATGGTGAAAAGTGGAAAGTAGATATTATAAATGGCAGTGTTGCTTTTGGTAGTGCAAGGGAAAACTGGGCATTATCTGTTCCCTTCATGAAAAAAAAAGGAGTTAATTTTAAAGATATTATAACATTATATGAAATGGAAGAAGAAAAAAAGAAAGAATGGTGCTGGCAAAATGCCCCATTATTTGAGGTTATTCTTGACATGGTAGTTAAACATCTTCCAGATCCTACTGTGGCACAAAGATATAGAATCCCAAAAATATGGAAAGGTGAATTAGATTCTGAACTAGGAAAAGCACTACTTAACTGTGATCCTAATGGAAAACCTGCCTTTGTAATAACAAGAGTAATGATAGATCCAAGATATGGCAAAGAAATGTCTGCTGGTCGTTTATTTTCAGGCAAACTTGAAGAAGGAATGGAAGTCTATCTAAATCTAGCAAAAAAGAAACAAAGAATTCAACAGGTTTTAATCTATAATGGCATAAAACCAGAACAAATACATTCTATAACTGCTGGAAATGTCCTAGCAATTACTGGTGTATCTGGAGAAGCTGGAGAAACTGTAACCCTTGAGCCTGAAACAATATTTGAAGAACTAAAACATATATTTGAACCAGTTATTACAAAATCAATTGAAGCAACAAAAACAGCAGACCTGCCTAAACTAATCGAAATTTTAAGAAAAGTTGGGAAAGAAGATCCTAGTATAAAAATAGAGATTAACGAGGAAACTGGAGAAAATTTAATATCAGGAATGGGTGAATTACATCTAGAGATTATTGAAAATAGAATAGTTACAGAAAAAGGCCTACATGTTAAAACCTCACCACCAATCGTAACATATAGAGAAACCGTAACAAAAAAATCCCCTGAAATTGAAGGTAAATCCCCAAACAAACACAATAAATTCTATATTACTGTAGAACCATTATCAGAAGAAGTCTATCAAGCCATACGAGTAGGAGATCTACCCCAAGGAAGATTAAGAAAAAAAGATGAAGAATCTATAGTGCCAAAATTAGTACAATTAGGGTGGGAAACAAAAGAAGCTAAAAAGATTAGAGCAATAATAAACGGTTGTATATTTACGGATAGTACAAGGGGTATTGTCCAAATTAGCGAGGTTATTGAATTGGTTCTTGATGGGTTTGAACAAGTAATGAAAGGCGGTCCTTTAGCTAGAGAGAACTGCATCAAAATGTTAGTAAAATTAACTGATTGTAAACTTCATGAAGATTCAATTCATAGGGGTCCAGCTCAAGTTTATCCTGCCGTAAGAGAAGCCATAAGAGAAGCCATGAATTCAGCTAACGCATCCATATTCGAACCACTTCAAATTCTACAAATAGATGTACCTGAAGAATTTATGGGAAATATAACTAAACTTGTCTCAAGTATAAGAGGCCAATTGTTAGATATGAATCGTGAAGGAAGTCTAATGGTCATAAAAGTAAAAATACCTGTAGCTGAAATGTTTGGGTTATCCTCAGAATTAAGAAGTGCTAGTGAGGGTAGAGGAAATTTCTTTATTATTGATCAAACCTTTGAAAAAGTCCCTACAGATCTACAAGCCAAAGTCATACAACAAATAAGACAAAGAAAGGGCTTAAGCGAAAATGCTTAATTAAAAATATTTATAAAAGAAAAAATTCAATAATATAAAAAAAGAGGAGCAATGGAATTTTCAGCATTAATAGATATTGGAATAGTTATAGCATTTGCAGCACTATTGGCAAATGTAGCCAAACTTCTAAAACAACCATTAATTCTTGGATATGTAATAGCAGGAATACTTATTGGAGAATCTTTTTTTGGAATTATAGAAAATACTGAATTCATAAAAACACTATCAGAACTTGGTATTGCATTTTTGCTATTCTTTGTAGGTATGGAGCTAGATTTTTCAAAGCTAAAAAAAATGAGTAGAATTATAATAATAACTGGATTAATTCAAGTTATAATAACGTTCTTTTTGGGGGCATTATTAGCCTCATTTTGGTTTTCATTCATTGAAGCTACATATATCGGATTAATTGTCGCATTTTCATCCACTATGATTGTAATAAAATTATTATCTGAAGAAAATGTCCTAGATACATTACACGGAAGAATAATTCTAGGTATTTTATTAATACAAGATATAATGGTTGTAATAATACTCCCTTTACTAACAACCTTAGGTAAATTCTCATATATTTTAATATTAACAGCCATATTAAAAACAGCATTATTATTTGGAATCGCCTTCTTAAGCAAAAGGTTTATCTTTCCATCTCTTATCAAATCAACAGCAAAGTCACACGAATTACTATTTATCACCTCAATAGGAATATGTTTTATCTTTGCCGCATTATCTTATATTCTAGGGTTCTCAATAGCTATCGGTGCATTTTTAGCAGGTATAGCCTTAGCCACCTTTCCATATAACCTAGAAATTGGCGGAAGAATAAAATCACTAAAGGATTTTTTTTCTGTTATTTTCTTTGTTACACTAGGAACACAAATAACATTCTCAAATATATCTAAAACCTGGTTGCCGTTAATATCACTACTATTATTTATTTTAATTATAAAACCATTAATCATATTTACAACATTAAAATTCTTTAAACATGGAAATAGAACATCATTCTTGTCCTCTGTCTCTCTAAGCCAAATAAGTGAATTCTCCTTGATTTTAGCTATATTAGGTTTATCTCTATCACACATCTCACAAGAAATCTTTAATATCACTCTTACAATAATGATAGTTACAACAACCATAACCTCTTACATAATCAAATATCACGAAAAACTATTTAATCTGGTATCTAAACATCTTATCCCATTAGAAAAATTTACTAACAAAAAAAATTTAGAAAATCTACCTAAAGAAATTAAAAACCATATTATAATTTTTGGTGCCCACAGAATAGGATCTAAAATAATTCTAAAACTAAAAAAAGCAAGAAGAAATTTTATTGTTGTTGATTATAATCCAGAAGTTATAAAAAAATTAATCTCTGATAAAATAAACTGCATATATGGAGACATAGGAAATATAGATCTATTAGAGGATCTAAAGATAGAAAATGCTAAATTAATAATATCTACAATCCCAAATACATCAGATAACCTATTATTAATAGAATTAGCAAAAAAGAAAAATAAAAAAATTACAATCTGTGTAACAACAAAAACAGCCGAAGAGGCTGTAAGCTTATATAAAAACGGTGCAGATTTTGTAGCATTACCAGAATTATTAACTGGTTTAAAAATTACTGAATTTCTACACGGTAAAAGTAAAAAAGAAATACAAAAAGCTGGAAAAGAATTTTATGAACAACTAATTTCAGATAAGAAAAAAGACAAATTAATGTGGTAATATCTAGATAATCTTTAAAATAGAATAGTACTTTGTCCTAGCTATGAAAGTAATTATCTTGGACACAAATTTTATTATGTATTTGTTAAAATATAAAATAAATTTATTTGAAGAGATAGAGAGAATTATTTTAGAAAATTATAGAATTTGTGTTTTAGATAAAACTCTAAATGAACTAGAAAATTTAGAGAATAAAGGAAAACAAGAAAACAAACTATTAGCAAAATTGTCTAAAAAATTCTTGAGAATGAATGAAGATAAAATAAATATACTAAAAACAAAAGAAAATAAACAAGTAGATGACTGTATAAAAGAATTAGCAAATAAAAATACAATTATTGCAACGCAAGATAAAGCCTTAAAAAAATCATTAAATAATCAAATATTAATTATTAGACAAAAAAAATATCTAAAACTTATAAATTAATGCATTTGACGCATTCTGTATCTAGTTCGTTTCTATCATATTTTCTCCTACCTCTCGTATATAAATTCCTTCACTGGTTTTTACATATAATATATCAACACATTCAATAATAAATAAAAACCTATTTTTTTTTAAAAAGATTTTCAAAAAAACTAAAGCTTTATAAATCCTCTTTTATATCAAAAAGAACAGAATGTTCTATGAATTGTGCGTAAAGGGATATGTAAGAATACCACCAAATATGTTTAACAAAGAGATAAAAGATGCTATTTTACAAAGATTAAATGAAGATTTTGAGGGTTATATTTCAAAGGAGTTGGGTTTTATCATCTGTATTACAGACATAATTTCAGTGGGTGAAGGAAAAATCATACATGGCGATGGTGCTGCTTATTATGAAACTGAATTTAAACTAATAACATACATTCCAGAATTGCAAGAGATAGTAAAGGGCAAAATAACTGACATAACTAATTTTGGAGCATTTATTAATATAGGCCCATTAGAAGGCATGATTCATATATCTCAAACAATGGATGATTTTATATCTTTTAGTAAACAAAAAACATTAGCTGGAAAGGAGTCTAAAAGAATATTAAAAGTAGGCGATATATGTTTAGCTAGGATTATAGCTGTAAGCTTTAAAGATATTAATAACCCAAAGATTGGATTAACAATGCGTCAGCCACAGCTTGGTGCAATAAAATGGCTAGAGGAAGAAAAAATAACTAAAAAAGGCAAAAAATAATGGCAAAGAAAAAAGCATGTAAGAAATGTAGGATCATAACAAATGCTGAAGAATGTCCATTATGCAAATCAAATGATTTAACAACAAACATTAAAGGAAGAGTTGTGATCATAGATGCTACTAAATCAGAAATAGCGCAAAAATTAAATATAAAAGTAAAAGGAGAATATGCCATAAAAACAAAATGAAGGTTATAGATACTAAAGAACAAAAACTATTTAATAGAATAGAGATGAATGTGGTTATAGATTATAAATTATCAAGAATTCCCTCCAGAAGTGAGATTAAGGAAATGATAGCTAAAGAAAACAATACAGATCCATTTTTTATAACTATAGAGAAAATAAGATCTAGATATGGAGATAACGAGATTAGAGTAGAAGCATATATCTACAAAGATAAAGATACTTTAAAAAAATTCCAAAAAATAAAAAAGAAAGAACAACCCAAAGTGGAGAATAAATAATGGGAAAAAAGGCCCCTAAACCTAAAAGAGCATCAAAAAGATGGATTAAATATAAAATTGAAGGTGGATCTTTAAAAAGAAGCTTTTTTTGTCCAAAATGCGGTGTTGGTATTTTCTTAGCAGAACACAAAGATCGCAAGCATTGTGGAAAATGCGGATATATGGAGAAAAAATAGGTTTTAATATTAAACCCAAGAAGAATTACATACATAATCCTTCTTGGGAAAAAGAGGTGATAATAATTAAATAATCTGAAACTATTTAAAGCTTTCGGTCTGTGTCCACTTCTAAATAGTAAAAAAAATAAAATACACTTTAGAGTAGTTTTATTCTTTCATAACTTAATCTCAATGACTCAAAAATAGCTCTATTTTGATATTTATTCATATATATTGAAAACCGATTATATAAATTATTTAAATTGTTATATCTGATTATAGATTTATTTTTTAATCTATATTTTCTAATATAACTATTTAAATCATGTATTTCTTCAATAATTAAATTATATTTTTGCAGACCTGTATTTCTAACTAATTTTCTACCAAAACTAAATTTTATTAATAACTTACATATTAATTTATGCAGATCATCTATGAACTTATATTTATTTTGTGTATATATATCTCTTAAAATATATTTAAAGACCAATAAAAAAATAATAACAAGCATAAAACCTATCAGTAAAAAATATGGAGTCAAAAATATATCCTTTATCTTGTATAATGCTCCCTTTAGTTCTTCTGATGTAAAACCAAAACCAACCCCAGGAAATTGCTCCCATAAGCTAACCTTAATACTACCCTTTCCACCTAAATTCAAAAATATACCATCATCTCTGATCTCTCCTTCAACATAGTCAAGCTTAATTGGCTCAATTAAATGCAGTGGTATCCCTATTAAATCAAAAACCTTGGTTGGCACATCAATAACTACTGTTTCCTCTTCAGCTTCTATAGTTGTTTCTGGGGTTTCTTCTGTTTCTTCGCTTGGGGGTGAAATCCTACCTGTTTCAATTAATTTTTCAATAATTGCTGCCTTTGTTGTTCTGAAGAACGTTACATTTGTAAAACCGATATTACCTGCTTTGTCTGTTACATAAACAAAGACTCTGTGCCACGAATCTATAGAACTAGTCGTTATTGTTTGGTTAAAATATTTATCAGTATTGTTGCAACTTAAACTATAATTACCTTCTGAATTTTGAAACCTCCAAACACAACTAGCTATACCGCTCTCATTATCAGATATATTACCAGCCAAATCTGTAACTGTCCCAGCCAACCATTGTCCCTCTCGAGGATCAGTTATATTTACCCACGGGCTTATGTTATCGCCATAAATCATTAAATTAGTACCACGATAAATATCATTGTACATAGTTGTTAGTGTTACATTATAATAGTAAATTTCACCAGTTAAATTAGTTATATACCAAAAATGAGTAAAATTTTGATCAACACCATCTGTAAGATTATAACGTGTTATATTTAAAGAATAAGAATCTCTCATTTCATATGTAATATTTGCTAAGTTGCTAATATTATTCTCTATTCTAACAGTAAAATTATAGTAGTTCACACCAGTAGCATTATTATTCGTTAGTGTAGAATTATAGCTTATACCAGAGCCTATATATGTAATATTAACCCCATTACTTTCTATAGTTTGGCCATCACTATTTCCATCATTTGGTGTTATCGCACAACTCCAGTTCTGATACGGGCCAATTAAAGAGGGATGAATAATCTCATATTTAGACTGATTATGCAACTCAATTTCAAATCCAGATAATGTTCTGTTATATATAATAAAGTGGTCTATACTACCATTAAAATGCCTTCCTAAAGTATCTACTCCAACATATAGGGGCGCATTAACGCTTGCTATTCCCTTACTCCACGTCCCCATTTTTTTTCTTAAACCATCAATAAATATACTCATTGTGGTGTCATTATAAATTACTGCTACATGATAAAATCTATTTGGGGTTATATTATATGATGCATTTAGATAAAAATAACTGCCACTATCATAAGTACCATCCTTGCTAACAACCACACTTATAGAACTATTATGCAATCTAATACCAAATGCCCTATTATTACCTGATGCCATCCATCTATGGACTATTCCTTGATCTACATCATTTGGTTCACTTCTATTTATCCAAAATTCAATAGTAAAATTATAATTTATATCAAAATAATTATGATCACCAAAAGAAATATTTTCGTCTAATCCATCAAAATAACACGCACTAAAACCACTATAACTTGTGGTGTAGTTAAATTCATTGCCTAAAAATGTTCCATTTATACTGTTTGTACTATAATCTGTTACAAAGGAGCCATTTAAAGTGCTATTCTGACATGGTATATTTAATACTGCTATAGAATTAAGATTTACTCTCCAGTCATAGATTAAATTCACTGGATCACTATTATCATCACTAACACTCATGTTATATACTGTTAGATTATCTCTAGTTCTATTAAATGGTGATGTACTGTTTAGATAGGGTCTAGTATGTGTTGGTGGGGTTAAAATCTCTATATTTCCAAAAATAAATGTTTTATTTTCAACCTCTATTTTATTAATTTCATCTTGATTAACCTCTTTTTCTTCAATTTCTGGAGCAATTATAATCTCCTCTTCAATTTTCTCTTGAACTGGAATTTCTATTTGTTCCTCTTGAAAACCAATACCATCTAATTCATTAATATCTTCTTTACTTCCAATCCCACCAAGTTCATCAGAAATTATATAACCTGTTATATTAGATCCATAAAAATAAACTAAGGTAAAAAATACTAAAAAAAATAGGATTATTGTTACTAGATTAAATATCCTCTTTTTTCTCATAAATAATTAAAATTTAAATAATTAATAAACTTATTCCTAAGGAGTTATCTTATTATATTTTAGCTATCAATAGAATTAAAATTTTAAAAGATAAACTAAAAATTTATAATCTACTTTCCATACTAAATCAATATGGTTCTATATTTTATTACAGGAAACAAGAATTCAACCAACCAATAAATTAGTTGGTTTTCTTTTGCTAGGATATAAATTTGCTGATGTTAGTGCAATTCTTCCAAATGTTGAACAACTCGATATTTATCTGCCAGAAATCCATGAGATTAACGCAAAACTTTTGCAAGCATTTAATGTGAAGTATAATCAAACTTGGATATTTACTAAAATATTAAATTATGGCCTATTAGATGGATTTTAAGACAAAATCATAGATATAATAATATTTATAAACAAAAGGTCATGTTTTTTCAAGAGAATGACAACAATTACAAAAATAACTGCTAAAGGTTTTAAATCATTTGCTAATAAAACAGAATTAGTCTTTGGAGATAGATATAATGTAGTTCTTGGACCGAATGGTTCAGGAAAGTCCAACATAGTAGATTTAATCTGTTTTGTCTTAGGAAAAGCATCGGCTAAGAGTCTAAGAGCTGAAAAGTCTGCTAATCTTATCTTTAATGGTGGTAAAAAAGGAAAGCCCGCACAAGAAGCTGAAGCTACTATAGAGTTTTCAAACAAAGACAAAAGATTTTCATCCAATGAAGAACAGATTAAGGTAACAAGGATATTGAAACAAACAGGAAACAGTATATACAAAATTAACGATAAAACATGCACAAGACAACAAATCCTAGATTTATTGAACACTGGAAAGATAGATCCTGATGGACATAACATTCTTCTTCAAGGTGATGTTGTGCATTTTATGGAGATGAAACCAATAGAGAGGCGACAAATCATAGATCAAATATCTGGTATTTCTATTTATGAAGAAAAAAAAATAAAATGTTTAGAAGAATTGCAAAAGGTTGATTCTAAACTAAATGAAGCTGAAATCATTCTTACAGAAAGAGAAGCTAACCTAAGAGAATTAAAAAAGGAAAGGGATCAAGCTGTAAGATATAAACAATTGCAGCAAAATCTTATGGACTATAAAGCAACACATGTTGGTATTAGATTAAAATCAAAAAATGATAAATTAGATGAACTTGAAAAAAATTATAAAGAGCAGGAATCAAGAATACAGCAAACAAACAAGATTATCGAAGAACTAAGAAACACAATCCAAGAGCATAAAAATAATATAAAACTTATTAATTCTGAAATAGAAGAAAAAGGGGAAAAAGAGCAGCTTATTATTCGTAAGGAGATAGAAGAATTAAAGACTAACATTATAAAAACAACAACAAGACAAGATGTTTGTAATAAAGAAATTGAAAAAATTAAAACAAGAAGGCAGCAGCTTCTTGAAAATATAAAAGGCCTAGAAAATAAAATAAGTGAGATCAACAAACAAAAAGAATTAGAGGAAAGAAAATTAAGTCTTTTGAGATTAGAACAAGAAGAGATTGAAAAGGATATTAACGAATTTAAAAACAGATATGGAATTAATAATATCCAAAATATAAATAATGATTTAGAGGAACAAGAGCAAAATATTGAAAAAATTTTAAAAGAAATAGGTAAGTTTCAAGAAGAAAAACAAAAAGTTCTAAAAAATAAGCATCAACTAGAATTTCAATTAGAGAGTACAAAAGAGAAGATATTATCTATAAAAGGAACTAGCAAATCTGAGGATATACAAAACTTAAAGAATTTAAAGCAAAAATTTAAGGAAACAACATTTAATCTAACTAAATCATTAAATGAAGACAGCTCTTTAGCTGCACAATTGCAATCGTTAAGACAAAATTTATTAAATTCTAATGAAGAATTAGCAAAACTTATAACAAGGCGAGCGTCAATAAGAGAAAAAACATCCGGAGATATTGCCACAAGAAAAATTCTAGAACTAAGAAATAAAATTAAGGGTATTCATGGTGCTGTTTCAGAACTAGGCCAAATACAATCAAAATACGCCTTAGCTTTAGAGATTGCAGCTGGTCCAAGAATTCAGAGTATTGTTGTAGAGGACGATTCTATTGCACAAAAATGCATCAATTATTTAAAAGAAAATAAATTAGGGACTGCAACATTTTTACCATTAAACAAGATTAAATATCGCCAAATTTCTAATGAAGTAAAGATATTAACACCAAAAACAGAAGGGTTGGCAATTGAATTAATAAAATACAATCCAAAATACAAAGACGTTTTTTCTTATGTTCTTGGCAGTACATTAGTAATAAAAGACATCACATTAGGCAGAAAAATTGGAATAGGTAACGCAAGGATGGTTACATTAGATGGAGATTTACTAGAAGCTAGTGGGGCTATGGTTGGAGGCTATAAAAATAAAAGCAGGGGCTATGGGTTTAAAGAAGAGGAAGTAGATATCAATATAATTAAATTAGAAAAAGAAATTGAAAGTTATCAAAATAAATTAAATATTACTGAGAAAAAAAGATTAGAAAATGAAACCATTTTAATAAAATTAAGAGAAACAAAAGTAGAATTAGAAGCAGAAATAATACAACTAGAAAAAACATTGGGTCTAAATGAAACAAATCTTGAAAAATTAAGATCAGAAGAGGTAGAATTAGAAGAAAAAAATAAATTAACCCTGTTTGAACAAAAACAAATAGAAGAAAAAATAATAAAATTAAATTCAGAATTACTTGAATCAAAGGGAATAAAAAATAAGATTAGAGAGAAATTATCTAATCCAACAATTACTAAAAAATTAGAAGAATTAGAATCAAAAAAATTATTAATGAAATCAGATGCTATAGAAATAGTAGCTCATATTAAAAATTTTGATCTTCAAGTATCTTCTGTATTTGGCATAGAACTATCAAAATCATTTAATATTTTAAAGCAACATGAGAAAGAGTTTGAAGAGTTTTCAAAAGAAAATCTAAATTTAAAAGAGATATTAAAAGAAAGACAAAAAGAATTAAAAGAAAAGGAAAATATAGAGAAAAAATACTATGGCCAATTTAAGGAATCCATATTAAAAAGAAACAAATTAGAAGAGAAGATTCAACAGAGAGAAGTAGCCGTATTAAAAGAAGAAGAAAGAATCAATTCTATTCAACAAAAGGCAAATAATACTAGTATAGAAAAAGCAAAAATAAATGCTGAAATTGAGGGATTAAATAAAGAATTAGACTTATTACAAGATTACAAAATAAAAAGAGGATTTTCTTTAGAGGATTTAAACACAATTATAAGGGATACAGAAAAAGAGGTATCAAAGATTGGCAGTGTTAATTTAAGGGCCTTAGAGGTATATGAAGATATAGAAAAGGAACTAAATACTTTATTAGAGAAGGTTACTAAACTAAGAACAGAGAAGGATGATGTCTTGGTTATGGTTTTTGAAATAGAAGACAAAAAGAAAAGTACATTTATAAAAACATACAATAAAGTAGATAAAACCTTTAAAGATATTTTTAAATCACTAACTACAAAGGGCGAAGCCCACATGGAGCTAGAAAATCCAGACAATATATTTGATGCTGGCATTGATTTTAAAGTAAAAGTTACAGGTAATAAATTTTTAGACTTGAAGAGCTTATCTGGGGGTGAAAAAACAATGTGTGCCTTAGCATTTATCTTTGCCTTACAGGAATTCGAACCATCACCATTCTATTTATTAGATGAGGTAGACGCTGCATTAGATAAAATAAATTCAGAATTATTGTCAAAATTAATAAAAAAATATGCCGAAAAATCACAATATATAGTTGTTTCTCATAATGATACTGTAATAAATGAAGCTGATCAGATTTATGGAGTATCTATGCAAGATGGTATCTCTAAGGTCATAAGCCTAAAAATATGAATCATTATTTTTCTGAACAACAAAATATAGAATTCAAATTAAAAAAAATAGAGGTTATAATAAAAAACAAAAGATTTAAATTATATACCTCTTCCGGTGTTTTTTCTAAATCTAAACTTGATACAGGTTCTAAAATCCTGATAAAAAATGCCATAATCAAAAAGAATAGTTATGTACTGGATCTTGGCTGTGGAATAGGTGTTATTGGTATTATAATTAAAATTATTGATCCTTCTCTTAAGATTTTAATGACAGATATTAATAATAGAGCTTTAGAGCTTGCAAAGAAAAATATTAAATCCTATAATATAAATAATGAAGCAAGAAAAAGTAATATCTTTTCTAATATACCTGAAAAATTTGATGTTATACTCTTAAACCCACCTATAAAAGCAGGAAAATCAGTTTGTTTTAAAATGATAGATGAATCTTATCTTCATCTAAATAAAAATGGTTCTTTGCAAATTGTTGTTAAAACAAATAAAGGAGCATTATCTTTTAAAGAAAAAATGTTAGGTGTCTTTGGTAATGTAAAAGAACTAGCTAAAGAATCAGGTTATAGGATTTATTTCAGCGAAGTTGTAGGAAAATGATAATATTTATATACTAGATTTTATTTCATAAATTTGAAATGGGGTTGATAAATCTAAGTAAAAAATTCGGTTTCAAAAAAGAGGCTAAGTTAGATGATGTATTAGCATATAGGCCGGGAAGTACGCCTCAAAAAACAAAAACAGAAAAAATTTCAGAATTTTTTTCAGGTTTTGGAAAAAAAATAAGAGCTTTAGACCCTAAGGGGCTTAAAATAGCTATGATAATTGCAGGTGTATTACTGTTAGTAATAGCTCAGCCAGCAATAACAGGTTATGTTGTTAAAAATAAGAATACAATTTCAATTCTAGAACTTGAAAATATAAAACTTGGTAGCGAGGTGCAACTCATGAAAAATATGACTAATGACTATGAAACACAAATTATAGACCTAGAGAAAGATATAGCTATAACAAATAATCAAGTAGAGAGTTGCAATAAAATAAATGATGATTTAACCAACAACATAAAAGAATGCAATTCAAATCATGATAATTATAAAAAAGAGATGGAAACAAAGAACAGTGATTTGCAATCACAAATTACATCTAAAGAAGATATAATTAATAATTTAAATACCCAAATTAGCGATCTAAATGAAGAAATTGCTTTATCTGAAACTAATTATGAAACATTAGGAAAAAACACAGCAAAAAATATCTGTTGCACTCAAAAAATCTATAATTCAGCAATAAATTCTTATGAAATAAAGAATAATGAAATTTATTGTTTATCAAATGGACCATCGCAGCTTACATGTTTTTAAGGATTTCTTTTTTTAAATATTCTTTATTTTGGTAGCCAATAATTCTGTTAACCTCTTTTCCATCCTTAAAAATGATTATACAAGGAACAGCCCTAACCATGTATTTTTGTGCTAATTTTTCTTCCATATCAATATCTATTTCTGCAAATTTTACATTATTTATTTCTTTATATAATTCTTTAAATATTGGATTTAAGGCCTTACAAGGGGTACACCATGTAGCTGTATATTTTACAACAACTATTTTATCTGAATTAATAACCTCTTGTTCGAAATTATTTTGAGTTAAATTTAACATGTATTAAAAGATGCTAATTAATTTAAATATTTTTTGTTTTGAATTATTTTTTCTATTATATATGTTTTTTTTGTTGAAAAGTATATTCTCGCTTGAATCTCTGCTAAGAATCCAGATGTTATAAATAGTGTTCCTGTTATTGTTAGTAATATCCCTAGCAATAGAACTGGCCCAACATTAAAGTATCTCAATGCAACTGCCTTAATTATTTGTTCTAAAAATATGAAAAACGCTAAAATGTATTGGGCTAATCCTAATGTTGAAAAGAAGTGAGAGGGTTTTTGTGAAAAATCTAACCAAAACTTTAAATAAATAAGATCATATAATCCCTTAAGAAGTCTATTGTAATTATATTTTGATTTTCCATGAATCCTTAAACGATGATTTATCTTTATCTCAGTAATTTTGTATCCCATTTGCTGAAGTAATAATGGAAAATATCTATGCATCTCTCCATAAAGATCTATATCTTTAATTACTTCCTTTTTTATTGCCTTCATTCCACAATTCAAATCATGAAGTTTTGTTTTTAAGATCCTCCTTGTTAACTTATTATAAATTTTCGAGGGTAGAATCTTATTCTGTTCATCTTGTCTATTTATTCTCCATCCATTTACAAGATCATAATCCCCTATCTTTTCCAAAAATTTTGGGATATCCTTTGGATCATTTTGCAGATCACCATCCATTGTAATTACTATATTTCCTTCAGAATTATTAAACCCAGCCAACAAAGCAGGAGATTTCGTAAACCTTTTTTTTAATTTAATTATCTTTGTATTTCTATCCTTAATCTTCTCTAATACTTGAAAAGAATGATCTGTTGAACCATCATCTATGTAAATTATTTCATATTTATACCCCTTTAAAACAGTTTTTAATTCATTATGCAGAATTGGAATATTCTCCTGTTCATTATAAATAGGTATTATCACACTTATATCCATAGAATTTTATTGTAAATTTCTTTTTAAAGAATTATGTGAAAAGAATATATATTATTTTTTATCAACAACTACAAAAACCTTACACGGTAATTTGGGAGCTATACTTAATAATGCTTTTTTAGCAATTTCTACATGTAAATCCTTAACTTGAGCAGTAAATAATGGTGTTCCTTTTTTCCATCGTACTGCAAGAGAAACCACCTTACCAAAGGAATGTGCCATACCTGTTTGAATCCTATCAGCATGAGCCCCCCCCAACATTTTATTTTCTCTCAATGCATGATGTGGATATTTATTTATTTTAAATTTATATCCTATTTTTCCTATCTTTTCTTGTAATTCTCTATTAATTATCATCCTTGATGCTTCTATTGCATTATGCCTTATGTTAATATCTACTTTTGACATTAATTTAACAAAATTAGGATAATTTTGACTCATATCACCCATATCGAATCTTGTTATTTTATGGTTTGGCATGGCTCTAATAAAGTTATATCTTTTAAATCTAGATTTACGTGTATATGGCCTTTTAAGCCTTCTATAACACCTAAATACCCTTAATGTAGTCATTTTATTTCTACCTTTTTAAATAAAGACTGTCCTGGCATGCCTTTTTCAAATCTTGCTTTTACACACCCATTATTTCCATGAGTATTAATAATTTGCCCTTTTATCTCTTTACCAGAACTACTCCTCCAAGAAACAGTTTTCCCTATTATTTCCTGCGCTGCATCCTTATTGTTTATTTCTATAACCTTTAAAATCATTTGATTTGGCCTTGTTACCCTTCTACTCCTTCTAAAACTAGTTATTTGAGCTTCCATACTTGAATGAAAAGAGCTAGTATTTATATTAATTTCGGTTATTTTTCTAAGAACTCATACCTATCATAAACCAAAGGCCTTCAGCATATTTTTTTATATCATCAATAGATTTTATTTTTTTTAATGTTTTTAGAATATATTTAGGACGAAAATAGAATTTTTTATAGGCTAAATTTATCATTTTTTCTATCTCTTCTGCATTTTTATATCCATCTGGTATATAAGCTGCCTTTTTTCTACCATAATAATTCTCATTTAATTTTCCTTCTTTTAATGCTACTTCATATAATTTTGTTCCATATTCAGGATATGTTGGTAAAAATTGTGCATAATCGAGATCCAATTCTATTGCGAACTTTATTGTTTTGATGGCTTTTTCTTTAGTTTCTCCTGGTATTGCAAGCATAAATGATCCCCTTGTTTCAATGCCATACTTATGTGTCAAAGAAATTGTTTTTTCTATTTGCTCTAATTTAATCCCCTTGTTCAGTTTATCAAGTAAATCTTGATTGCCAGATTCTATACCATAAAAAATACTCCAACAACCATTTTCTGATACTAATCTTAACATTTCTTCAGACACTGTATCCACTCTACCATAACATGTCCACGTTATCTTTAATCCCCTTATTAAACTACAAAATCTTCTTATCCACTCTATATTTATTAAAAAATTATCATCCCAAAAGGTAATTTCTTTTATTTTATATTTATTTACTAATAATCTTATTATTTCTATAGCTCTTTCTGGAGAAAGTCTTCTGTATAATTGTCCTTTTTGACCTGCATTAAAGCAAAATGCACATTTTCTATATGGACAACCCCTTGATGTTATTAAGTTAATAGACGGTTTATTTTTATATTGATTTGGCAGTGGTGCATAATTCTTAAGTTTAAAATAGTGAAAGGCTGGAATTGGTAATTCATCAAGATCTTTTTGTGGTTCTTTTATTTGATTGAGAATAATTTTATTATTTTCTTTGTATCCTAGATTTGGCACATTTTTGAAATTCTTTGTTTTTAATGATTCTATAAACAAATCTATTATTTGTTCTGCTTCTTCCTGAACTATAAAATCTATATTGCCATCCATTAAAACCTTTTCTGGATATGATGTAGGATATGGGCCACCTACTAAGATGGGTATATTTAGATTTTTTTTGATAGAACTTGCTAGATTGTGTGTTGATTTGGCTAATGCATTTGTTGCTGATATTCCTATTAATTCAGGTTTGAATATTTTTATACTCTCTATAATATCTTTATTTGTTAAAGATTCTGCTGATGCATCTATTACCTGAATTTTATGTTGTTTCTCTAAAACGGCTGCTAAATATGCAATTCCCAAAGGAATAAGATTTCCCTTTTTTATTCTTGTTTTTGAACCATACGCCTCCTGAATTAAATTATACGGGGGATGAATCAACGTAATCTTCATAATAATTCTATTGATTTTCTTTTAAATAAATATTATTAAGCTATGGGCTTATTTCCACAAACTCTCGACTATTAATATTCTTTTTTAATACCCCAATTTTATATTCAGTTATCGGTCTATACAAAATAATATCAAGACCTAAATCTAAAATAAAACCTCTGGTTCTCAAGTCTGTAATTAAACCAATTCTTTTTATACAACCAATATCCCTTAATTCTTTTGCTTCATTAATATATGCTATTGTTTCTTCAATTGAACCTGCTTTGTGTAGAATTAAAACTCGTGGTCTTAATATTTGTGCTGATTCTATAACCCTTTCTTTAGTTGTTATTAAATATTGATTTTGATTAAAAAATGCAGGAAAATAATTTTCTAAAACACATGTTTCTGTATCAACTGCTACTATTATTGTTGTTTTTTCTGTTATTGCTATCAATAACTTCTATTTTCCATAAAATACTTTATTTAGTATATTTTTTTTATTAGATATCTTTAAATATTTTTCGTTTATGATATTACTATCCAGTAAATATATATTTTGGAGGATATAAAATGGTTCAAGAATATACAAGAAAAGAAATAATTGACATTTTTAAGAAAAGTATTGCGGGTCTATATCTAACGGGCTTAACTAGATGTATGCTGGCAATAGAGGATGGTAGAGAATATAATACTCCAAGTACAGAGGTTAATTCAATAAATACTTGTGATTATGATGCAATGACAGGTTTACCTAACGAGGAATTTTTAAATCATATGTCAGATCCTGAAACAACTATAGTTTATTTTAGTGAAAAAGATATACTTAATGATGATTTAGCTTTAAACGGAACAGATATTGAATTAGCGTCACCTTATAATCCTGATTGTGTTGGTTATTTGACCTTATACGCAACTGCAATGACTAAGGTTGGTTTTAATCAATATGGAAATAATTATTGTGCTTTAGGTACCAGAGCTAAAATTATTGTACCTAGCGAAGATGGCGATATCTATACGCCAGATGACATATATGAACAACTATTTCGTTCTGCTCCAGCTGAATTTATGGTCGAAAAAATAAAAGAATCCAATCCATTTGGAAAATTAGGATATATCGGTGCAGTTATTTATATGGGATTTAATGCTACAATAGTTCAAGAAGCATTCGATGATAATAGATCAAATAGAAGTGATTATGTGCAAAAATTAATAGATACAGGTAAATTAAATGATACTATAATTAAGCTTGGATATCGTATAGGGACAGGTACAGGTGCAACAGTACCTTCTGATGACTCTAGTTTTTTGCGTTGTAATAATAGAAAATAAATACTTTTTTTAATTCTTTATTTATTAAATTCTAGATATGAAATATAAAATAATAGACAATATTACTTCAGATATAAAATTTGAGGTATATGGTAACACTTTAAATGAACTATTTGAAAATGCTGCTTTAGCCCTATTTGATATTATCTGTAGAAGAGAATTAGTAGAACCTATAGAAAAAGTGAAGTTTTCTGTTGCTGGTTCTGATTCCAAAGATCTATTATATAATTTCTTAGAAAGATTACTTGCTTTAGTTGATATTGAAGAGATGTTTTTTTCTAAATTTAATATTAAAAAGATTAATTCTAAAAATCTAGAAGCCGAAATATTTGGCAGTGTTGTGAGCCAAGAATTAGGCAAAACAGTTGTTAAGGCTGTAACTAACCACGAATTTAATTTAATAAAAAGAAGGGGTAAATATATTGCTAGTGTTGTTTTAGATGTTTAATCCGATAACCTCGGAAGAGTTGTACTGCACTCGCTATGCTCGACAGTATTATCTTTAACCTTTATTTTTTATGATAAATAAAGAATGGCATCTAAAAAATAAAATGCCAAAAAATGCTTCTTTTGAGGAAAGGGTGAAATGGTATACTGGGCATAATAAACATTGTTCTTGTAGGCCTGGATTTCCTAAAAAATTAGAAGAAGAAATGGAGGAGAAGGGTTTGATTTAAATATCTGTATTATCTCTAAGATTTATGGATGAAATTAATAAATTTAGAATTTTTAATAGATTAAAGACAGTTTATAGGTATAATACTGTTGAAGGTAGAAAAGAAAGTTCTGCAGAACATTCTTGGAGTTGTTTAATTTTAGCTGATTTTTTTCTTTCTAAATTTAATATGAAATTAGATAGATTAAAGGTTTATGAGTTATTAATGTATCATGATGTTGTTGAAATAGAGGCAGGTGATTCACCATTACATCCAGAATTGGAAAGATTGGATAAAAAGGAAAAAGAACAAGAGGCTTCAGAGTATTTTCATAGGGAGTTGCCATTTCCTTTGAATGATAAATTTTTTGGATTGTTTCATGAGTTTGAAGAGCAAAAAACTTTAGAGTCTAGATTTGCTATGGCTATTGGTGCATTAGATGCTGAAATTCATGAGTTAGATTATAAACAAGATTGGAATGGTTGGACTGAGAAGTTTTTGGTTGAAAAAAAATCTCATCTTTTTAATGACTTTCCTGAAATGAAAAAAGTATTTTATGATCTTTTGAAGTATTTAATTGAGAATGGTTATTTTTCTTAAAAAATAGATAATTCTTCAATAGTTGTTTTTAGAGCTTTTGTAACATTATGAGTAAGGTTATGTACATATTTTTGCTGAGATTCCAGTAAAATTTGGAGTAAGTAAAGCATTACAATTATTGAAGGGAGTGAGTGCAAGAAGAATTTTTTAAAAATGCTAAAAATTTAAGATTTCTTTTTTCCCGAAACCTTTTGAATTATCCATATAATATCCACCTATTGGTTCTACTTTTATAACTAACATTCCTTCGTTATGAGGAAGATATATTTTATCAGATTGTTCTTTTAATTCAAAAAGAATGTTATTTTTTTGATATCTTTCAATGTGTTTATCTTTGGCGGGAAAAGTTCTACCATACCAATATTTTTTAATGTATTAAGTGTTTCTTTTAAATTATTAGATTTAAATTGAAGAAACCTTATTCTTTTGTATTATTTTCTATAAATAATCTAAATTTAGGAAAAATAGCTTGGTATTTGTATGATAAATTTGATATTACCTCTAAAATTTATAAAAATATTAATGGTTTCGGTACTATTTATTATACTTTAAGTGTCCAATCTTTTAAGGAAATTTCTAAATTAATTTCTTTTGATTTAATTGATAGAAATTTGTTAAAAAATATAGACAAAAGATTTATATTAAAGTTAAATTTGAATAATATATGAAATATAATTTGAAGAAAATATCAGAATATGAATATGAACTTGATAAACTGGAAGGCATGATAGTAAAAGCAAAATTAATAATGAATGATAAACTCTTTGAAGGCATTGAAGATGATGTTGCACTTCAATTGAGTAATGTGTGCTCTATGCCAGGTATAGTTGAACCAGTTATAGCTCTTCCGGATGCCCATGTTGGATTTTAAGTTAGAGTAATTTAACTTAACCGAAGACGGGCTACCGATGGGTGCTGTTGCGGCTTTTAACCTGAAAGATGGAATGATTAGTTCTGGACTTTGTGGTTTTGATATTTCATGCGGAATTAATTTGTTGGTAATAGATAAATCTCCTAAAGAAATTAAAAATAATTTGAAGAATTTAGTTCCTACTTTGTTTAAAAATATTCCATGTGGTGTGGGTAGTAAGGGTAAATTAAAATTAAATAATTCTCAATTAGATGAGGTTTTAGTTACGGGCGTAAATTGGGCTGTTGAAAATGGTTATGGTACAAAAGATGATATTAAACATACTGAAGAAAATGGTTGTATGGAAGATGTAGATTCTTCTACTGTTTCAGAGATGGCTAAAAATAGGGGTAGACAGCAATTGGGTACTCTGGGTGCTGGAAATCATTTTTTGGAGATTCAAGAAGTTAGTGATATTTATGATGAAGGATTTGCTAAAAAATGGGGTTTAGAAGGTAAAGATCAAACAACTTTGGCATTACATTGTGGAAGTCGTGGACTTGGACATCAGGTTGCTTCAGATTACTTAAAAATTCATGAAAAATCCTTGGGTAAGTATGGGATAAAATTACTAGATATGCAATTAGCATCTGCTCCTTTTGAGTCTAAAGAGGGGCAGGATTATTTTTCTGCTATGAAATGCGCTGTGAATTTTTCTTTTACAAATAGATTAGTTATGACACAATGGATAAGGGATTCTTTTAAAGAGGTTTTCAAAGAAGATGTTGAAATAAAAACTTTGTATGGAATATGCCATAATATTGCTAAGATTGAAGAGATTAATGGTAGAAAGTTAATTGTACATAGAAAGGGAGCTACAAGAAGTTTTCCAGATTTACCTGTAATAATTGCA
>JAGVZW010000019.1 GCA_018302235.1 Candidatus Woesearchaeota archaeon | reverse complement strand
ACTAAAATTGTTATTGAGAATTATATTGATGAAAGGGGTAAATTATATGTTATTTTTCATACTTTATTTGGAAGAAGAGTAAATGATTGTTTATCTAGATCAATTGCATTTATAGTCGCTAGAACTCAGAATAGAGATATTGAAGTGGGAATAAGTGATAATGGATTTTATTTGTCTTCTACAAAAAAAATTAATGGTTTGAATGCTTTAAAATTATTAAAATCTAAAGAATTAGAAGATATTTTGAGATTAGCTATTGATAAATCTGAGATTTTAAGAAGAAGATTTAGACATTGTGCTGGTAGGGCATTAATGATATTGAGATCATATAAAGGAAATATAAAAACTGTTGGAAGGCAGCAAGTAAGTTCTATGATCTTATTAAGTGCTGTTCGGAGTATTTCTGAGGATTTTCCTATTCTAAAAGAAGCACGTAGAGAAATTTTAAATGATCTAATGGATTTAGAGAATGCTATTGATATTGTTAGATTGATTGAGAATGAAAAAATTAAGGTTAAAGAAATGAATACTTTGGTTCCTTCGCCATTTGGAATTCATTTAGTTTTACAAGGATATTCTGATATTTTAAAGATTGAAGAAAGACATGAATTTTTGAAAAGAATGCATGAATATGTTCAATTGAAGATTAGTATGAAGAAATAATTATGATCTTATTTTTTTAAATAATTCTTCTGCTTTATTTACAAATTTATCAAGATATTCACTTTCTTCTGGAAAAACATATATATAAAATTCCAGTGCAGACCCAAGTCGGTTTAAACAAAAGATATTATCTTCCTCAAATAAAGGCTTACCAAAAATAACCCCCTTTTCTCTTAAATATCCTGCATCCTTACCTGAACTTGAACCACCACATGTATGTTTAATCAAATAACCTGTTTTTTTATAAGGGGATATCCACGTATTATTGAAATACCTAGCTCCTGAAAAGAAAATATCTTTTTGAAAAAAACATCATTTACAACACTATTTGTAGCTCTCCATGTCCTATATGTTCCATGACCAGCAATAACAATATTTTGTATTTTTTGATCAAGTAAACAATTTTCTAAATCCTCTGAAGTTGCATCTTTTTTTATAATTTTAGCTTTAAACCTAAATGCCAATTCTATTCTTGATATATAACCTATTAATATTAATTCACCAGCTAAACTTAATGGGAAATCTTTAGAGATCAAAATTGCTAGAGCATTGTCATTTCTTCTCGGTAATTTATGACTTAGTAATAAATAATAGGCTGCTATTAAATTAAGAGAACTGTGAACAAATGAACCGCTTAATGCACTTAAGACAGCTGTTTCACCAACCCCCCTTAAGAATCTTCTTCTAGACATTACAAAATTTCCTTTAAACAATTCTTTTTTAACATAATCCTTAAATTCTTTGAAATTTTCAATTACTGCTTCTAAAATAACTCCTTGGATCTTTAATTTGGTAATAATGATATCTATGCTATCATTATCCAAAAATGTTTCTTTTAATTTCTGATTTATTTCATCTGAATTTTCTAATAAAAGAGATAATTGTTTACCATAGCTAGTTACACATCTATCAACCTCTGTTTCATTAATTTTCAGGATTTCATTAATTACATCGTTGAGTTTGATATGATTTTGTTCAAGAATTATTTTAATATCTTTAGAAATGATATCTCCTTCTAATAAAAATAATAAATTATCCTTAGAATTATTTAAATCACTAAGCTCCTTTAGAATTAATCCTTTTAATTTGTTTAAACAGTCTTTTATGGTTTTTTTAAATTTTTCTTCGTTTTCTAATCTTTTATTTAAGTTATACTTTTTAAAAGCTATTGTTAACCTTAAAATTTCATTATTTAAATCAAAATATACTATTATAGCCCTTTCTTCTTTTTTTAAAATTCTATTTAACCTAATAAAAGAATCTCTTATTCTTAAAGACGTAAACATAAAATAGATATTAATTATTTATTAAAAAAATGATTGGTTCATAAAGAAATAATTTATAAATGAGAATGACATAATCTATTTATGAAATACCCAAAATTTACTCTGTTAGGTTTGACGTATGTATTAGCTATAATTATCTTTTATGGAAATATATTTTTACCGTTTCGTATATTATCTCTTGGTTATGTTGGTATTTTTATTGCTGGAATATTATATTCTTATGGATTTACATCTGGACCCGCTGTAGTTTTATTATTACTATTAGCAAAAGAAAAAAATATTTTATTAGCTGGCTTTTTGGGTGCATTGGGTGCATTAATTGCAGATCTTACTATATTTAGGTTTATAAAAATATCATTCAAGGATGAAATTAGTTTGTTACAAAAAAGATTTTTTAAGATAAATAAAACTGACTTTTTAAAAAAATATTTTATTTTACTTATAGCTAGCTTTATTATTATTTCACCTCTACCAGATGAGATTGGGGTAACATTACTTGCTAGTCTAACAAAAATTTCTACAAAAGTATTTTTAATAATATCCTATCTTTTAAATACATTAGGTATCTTTATTATTTTAATTCTTGGTAATATCATTTAGAAATATTTAAATTGACTTATAATTCTAAAACCATATGTTAAAATTATATAATACACTAACTAGAGAAAAAGAGATTTTAAAGAAGAAATTAATAAAAATATATGTTTGTGGTCCAACTGTTTATGATTATGCTCATTTGGGTCATGGGAGGAGTGCAGTAGTTTTTGATTTATTAAGGCGTTATTTATTATTTAAAGGATATAACATAAGGTTTGTTAGCAATTATACAGATATTGATGATAAAATAATTAAAAGAGCTAAAGAAAGAAATCTAACTGAAAAACAACTCACAGAAGAAATGATTACTGCATATGAAGAAGATTATAGTAAATTAAATATTTTAAAACCAGATGTTCAACCAAAAGCAACCGAGTATATTAAAGAAATGATATCTCTTATTAAAAAATTAGAAAAAAATAACTATACGTATATAATCTCTGGGGACGGGGTTTATTATGATATTTCTAAATTTAAGGATTATGGAAAATTAAGCCATCAAAAGATTGAAGATTTAGAGGCAGGAAAACGAATTAATAATGAAAATAAAAGAAATCCAGAGGATTTTGTTTTATGGAAATTCTATAAAGAGGGCGAACCATTTTGGGGATCTAAATGGGGAAAAGGCAGACCTGGGTGGCATATTGAATGCTCTGCTATGTCTACAAAAATTTTAGGAAAAAGAATTGATATTCATGGGGGAGGACAAGATTTAATATTTCCGCATCATGAGGATGAAATCGCACAAACTGAGGCTATCATAAAAAAACAATTCAGTAGGTTTTGGATGCATAATGGTTTTGTTACTGTAAATGATGAAAAAATGTCAAAATCTTTAGAAAATTTTTTTTTATTGAGGGATATTTATAAGAAATATGATCCTCTAGTTATAAGATGGTTCTTATTAACAACCTCCCATTATAGGGCACCATTAAATTATTCTGAAGATATGTTAGAACAATCAAAGCATTCTTTAGAAAAATTAAAGGATTTTACAAGAAGATTAAAAGAATATGATTCAGATTCTTTAGGATATAAGAATACAATTAAGATGATTAAAATATATGAAAAAGAATTTATTAAAAAGCTAGATGATGATCTTGAAATTTCTGGTGCTTTGAATATTTTATATGAATTTTTGAAAGAGGCAAATATTTTATTAGCTGAAAAAAGATTTAGCAAAGAAGATTCTGTTTTACTTCTAGAATTCATTGAAAAAATTGATTCTGTTCTTGGAGTTTTAAAAGAAGAAGAGATTCCTAAAGAAATAATAGAATTGACTAAAAAAAGACTAGAATTAAGAAAAGAAAAGAATTGGTTTGAAGCAGATAAAATTCGTGAGGAGATTAGAAGTAAGGGCTATAATATAGATGATTCTGATGGAAAAAGTATTATTAAACGATTATGAAACTATCAATAATAATTACATCATGGAAAGAACCAATGACAATTGGAAGGGCTATAGACTCTTTTTTAAAACAGAACTTAAATTATTATGAAATTATTGTTATAGCTCCAGATAAAGAAACAATTGATGTTGCAAAAAGATATAATGTAAAGATAATTAAAGATCCACAAAAAGGGAAACCTACTGCTTTAAATATTGCCTTTAAAGAAGCAAAAGGTCAATTCTTAATCTTAACAGATGGAGATGTGTATAGTTCAGAAAATTCTGTAAGAGAATTATTGAAATTTTTTAAAGATAAAAATGTTGGTGCTGTAACTGGTAGACCTATATCTCTTAATCCTAAAGATAATATTTTTGGCTACTGGTCTCATCTTTTGACAGATGAAGGTGCACATAAAACTAGATTACAAAAACAAAAAAATAATCAGTTTATTGTCTGCTCTGGTTATTTGTATGCAATAAGAAATATTATAAAAAAAATCCCTACAAATGCTTTATCTGATGATCATTATATTTCAGAATTAATTCATAAAAAGGGATATAATATTAAATATGCGCCAAATGCTAGGGTTTTTGTTAAATATCCAAATAATTTTAAGGATTGGATAAAACAAAAAAAAAGATCTGCTGGTGGCTATGTTCAGATAAATAATTTTATGAAAAATCCTATAAAAATGCGTTCTCCTTTGAAAGAATTATCTCATGGATGGTATAGACCGTTATTTTATGCTAAGACTCCAAAGCAATTTGCTTGGTCTTTATTACTTTATCCTGCAAGATTATATTTATGGCTATTGATTTATAAAGATATAAGATTTAAAGAACAAAAAGATGGATGGGAACGGATTGAATCTACAAAGAGTTAGACCCAATTTCTTCTTATAGGTGAAATTATTTTTTCTAAATATTCAGTTACTGCATTTTTTAAATCTAATGGGTGAAGTTTAGCATTTATATACAAATCTTCTAGTTCTTTATATGATTTAATTTTCAAATCTCCACCAAATTTCTCTGGTCTTTTTATTTCAAAAAGAGTTATTCTAGGAAATATTATTAATCTAACAATCTGTAAAATTGGGTTATTTTCTCTTATTTTTTCAGGACAATAGGCGTTTTTTATTGTTCTTTTTATTTCTTCATAATCATCTGTAATGCTTATTCCTGATCCTGGGATTGATTTAGACATTTTTTGATCTGGTCCTTTCAAGGATGTTATTAATGGAGTATGCAATGCAACAAACTTATAGTTTAGAATATGTGCTACGTCTTTTCCTATCATATGCACTTTTCTTTGTTCTAAACCACCCAAGGCTATATCTGCTTTCAAATATTTAATATCAGCTACTTGCATTAATGGATACCATAATTGAGAAATTGTTGCATTTTTCAAATCTCTTCCTATCTGTTGCATACTCCTTAATCCTCTATTTATTGTTGTTGCTTGTGCTAATCTCATAACATCTTTTTGATATTCTTCTGTAAATTGAAAACTACTTCCGAGTATAATTTTTGCGTCTAATCCTATTGCTTTTATTGTTTTTTCCCAATTCTCAACTTCTTTTTTGATTTCTTCTTCATTTCCTTTTTTATTTAAATATGCATGAACATCAGCAAGCAATATCTTTACTTGAAAACCTATTTTTTTTAATTCAATTAATTTTGTAATAGTCACAAAATGACCTAGATGTAGGTTTCCAAATGGTTCATAACCACAATAAACAATAGGATTTTTTTTCCTAAGAATTTGCTTTAGCTCTTCCTCTGTTATTATCTCTTCTGTATTTTTTTTAAATATTTCTAATTTATTCATCTATATGTTTAAGCTTAACTATTTAAAAATATTTTTAAAGAAAATAAAATTCTAATTTCTATGGTGAAGGAAATGACTAAAGAAAATCCAATAAAAATTTTGGGTATTTCTACAGCATATAGGGGTAAATACGAATGTGCTAAAGAAGATCCTATATCTCTAGAGCTTTTAAGGATAAGCCTAAAAGAGGCTAAAAAATATGGAGCTAAAATAAAATTAATTAATCTGAGAGAATTAAAAATACATCCATGTAAAGAATGTTATTCTACTTGTCCTGCACAATGCAGATTCAATGAAGAATTAAATATGTGTGATTGTTATCCTAGAAAAAGTCCGAGAATATTTTTAGAGGATGGTAAAAATTTTTCTTTGGAAGATGCATATAATAAACTAGATAAAAATACATTTTTGAAAAAAATTCAAGATAAACATTTTTATGATGAAGGAGATGATATGTGGATTGTTTATCAAGCTATGAGAGAAGCTGATGGAATAATATTTTCTAGTTTTACTAGTTTCTATTCTAGACCGGCTCTTATGCAAATTATGCTTTCAAGATTATGCGCTTTAGATGGTGGTGTTGAAGAATTATGGGGCGATGGAAAAAATCTTAATAATTCTATTAGGTATGCTAAAGATAGTTCTAAGCTATATAAACAAAGACTTTATGGAAAATATACTGCATTTATCAATGTTAGTAAAGAAGGGGATTCTGTTTCTCCTGATTTAATGAAGGCGTGCACAATGATGGGTATGAGAATAATACCAGCTTCTGTTTGTTATGGTGTTTGTTGGTATATTGACAAAACACATAGAAAAGATAAGATTTCCTTACTTAAAGATAAATATACATTAAATTTAGCAAAAAATATAGGTAAAAAACTATTTGATGAGATTAAACATTCTGATAGAAAATATGGTTTCTATTCTGCAATTGTTTAGGTTAAATTTAAAAACTTTTCTTGATTTGATTTTATATGGAAAAAATAAATGGTGAATTATGTCCTTTATGTCAAAAAAAGACTTTGATATTAAATGAAGAGGAGATAGAAATTCCTTATTTTGGAAAAGCATTTGTTTTTGGGATGCATTGTGAGGATGCAGAATGTGATTATAAGATTAGTGATGTTGAATTTGAAGAAGAAAAAGACCCATGTAAATGTGAATTTGAAATAAATTCTAAGAAGGATTTTGAGGTTAGATTTGTTAAGAGTGGAAGTGCAGTTGTTAAGATACCTGCTTTAAAAATAACTATTGAACCAGGTATTGCTTCTGAGGGTTATGTAACTAATATTGAGGGATTTATTAAAAGAATTAAAAAAGTATTAGAAGACCAAAGAGATACTGCTGAGGATGATGATGCTAGGAAGAAGGCTAAGAATTTATTGAAAAAAATATGGAAAGTTGAATGTGGAGATGAGAAGTTGAAAATAATAATTGAAGATCCTACTGGCAATTCTGCAATTATTTCTGAGAAAACAGTAATTAGTAAATTAAGGAAATAATTAATTTTTTATAAACTTTGATTTTAATAATTTTATGAAAAGAGCGTATGAAGGTAAGTTTCATTCAGCTTTATTATTTGCTAATTTTGAAAAAGTGAATAGTGGATATATTTTGTATAATAAATTCTATAATAAAGAATGTGAAATAGATCATGTGGCTTGTAGAAATAAAATAATTTTTATCTTTGAAGGGAAAAGAACAAATATTAAGGGGGTTGAAAAACAATTAATAAAAATTGCTGGATTAATATTAAATCAAAGGGAATTATTAGAAAAGAACATTATTTTTGGAATTTTTAATTCAATTAGACTATTTGCATATTCTTGGAAATGGCAAACTTTAGTTGAATACAATTTAAAAGGT
>JAGVZW010000012.1 GCA_018302235.1 Candidatus Woesearchaeota archaeon | reverse complement strand
TCAATATCTTTTGCAGCTTCTGGATCAAATTGGAAAGACGCAAAAATAATTATCTTTGGCTTTGGAACTAGTGTTTGTGCTTCTCCTACAGCTAACTCAACTTGTCTTTGTTCCAATGGTGCATATTGTGGTCCAAAAGATATTACTGCTTTTTGTCCGTCTTTTGTTTCTGCTTCTGCTTGAATATATCTAGTCCCTCCAATAGTTTCTATTCTTGTAAACTCTATTTTTTGCCCTGCTTTTCCTCTAATTCCTGTTGCTAGCATTTCATCAATCCAATCATTTTGTTTTATAGTTTCTCCAGAACGGGCAATCGTTATGTCTGGTTCTTGGATTGTTTTTGCTACATCCTCAAAACTTGTAACTCTTTGAGATGGAACTGCTTCTAAAGTAAAAGGACCTGTAACTCTTTTTCTTTTTTTATCTATTGTTGGTTGATCATAAAGAGTTTCTTCCTGAGCAGGTTCGTTATTAGCAATTGAACCTAAAGTTATATGTGGAACTGTTTTATATTTAAACCCAGAACTCACTCCTTCACTTGGATGAGCTAATTCATAATAATCATAAATAGCAGTCATCAATCTTTGTTTTGCTAAGGTTATAGAAACTCTTGAAGTATCACAAGTTATCCATCTTCTTCCCCATTGCTCTGCAACAAAAGCTGTTGTTCCAGAACCGCAAGTTGGGTCTAAAACCAAGTCTCCTGGATCTGTTGTCATTAAAAGGCATCTTTCTATCACTTTCGTGGATGTCTGAACAACATATGACTTATCGCCAGCCCCAACTGTTTCAGACCAAAGGTTATTCATATTTGAAACTGGAAAATCATCCAAATAAATAATTCTTTCAAGAACATTACCAGAAGCAAATAAGTATCCCTTATCAGCTATTTTTTGTAATCTTTCTTTTGTAGTTATCCAGCTGGACTTTCGGGGAGGAAGAAATTTCTTTCCTTGAAATTCAAATTCGTAGACACAATTTTGATTAAATCCTGCTGGACGTAAATCTGCCGTTCTAAAGACCCTCGAACCTGTTGGTAGTAAATTATGATTATTTATTTCATCGTTGGTCATTTGTCTAAATTTACCATTTGACAATTTCACCCATTTCCATATTTTGTCTCCTTGAACATTTTTTTCTTCAAATAAAGGTCTGTATTTGATAATACTTTTATCTTTTGCATACCATATAATTTTATCACAAACACTTTCCAGAAGCTTTGCGCCTAAGGGTCTTGATTTTGTACGATATGTAATCAAGCAAACAAAATTCTCGCTACCGAAAACTTCATCCATTATCTCTCTAACATGATGAACATTCTCATCAGAAATCTGAACGAAACAACTTCCACTCCCATGTAAACACTCTTTTGCAAGTTTTAGTCTATCTCTTAAATAAGTTAAATAAGAGTGGATACCTAATTCCCAAGTGTCTCTAAACGCTTTAATTGTTTCTGGCTCTTGAGTTAAATCTTCATCTTTCCCATCTTTAACGTCTCTTTTGTTAACAAATGGTTGAAAGTTTGAGCCATATTTTATCCCGTATGGGGGATCAATATAAATCATCTGAACTTTCCCAGACATTCCTTCTTTTTCAAGTAAAGAATTCATAATAATTAAAGAATCTCCTGCAATAAGACGATTTGACCAATTTTGTTTATGCTTATAAAATTCAATAGCTTCTCTTATTGGACGAGTATCCTGTTCAAAATAATGGAATAACTGAAGTTGCGCAGTTTCTTCTTTCTTTTTAGCATTTTCTATAATGGTTAAAGGGTCTATTCTTTCATGAACATGAAGAGAAACAACATCAACATCAAAACTTGTCCCTTCCTTTTTTCCAGCCCATTGTAATTGCGGATCTAAGTGAGGATCATATTCATAATTCTTTTTTCCATTTAAATGGTCTGTTTCAGCAGTAACTAAACCCACAGGAGGATTATTAGCCCTCTTCTTATCGTCATGAGTATACTGTTTAACTTGATCTTCAAACTCTTGTGCACTTGAGCGTTCTTTTATTGGTATTTTACTTTTTTTTCTTCTCATTCTTCTAATTCTCCCACTGTTTTCTCAGGACTAATCAGTCTATAAACCTTTTTCCTTTTGTCCTCTTCAGATCTTTTTATAACTATCCAGCCTTTCCTTTTAAAATTATAGAATAAAATACTAACTCCAACGTAATGGTTCTTTCTATTAACTTATAGAAAAGTTCTAGTTGGAACTCTCACACTTTCTAGTTATTTTCACAAAATCACAATCCAAATTTAGCCTTCTCTAAAATTTTCTTAAAATTGAGTGAGAATTAAAGATAGAATTTTATTAATAGAACCATACTATCTCTTAAATCAATTTACTTTCCTATCTACTATTTTAAACATTTAAACCAAACCTTTTTTTTAAATAAACTAAAGCAGATACTTTGTTATCTCTCATTTCATTTAATGTGTGTGCATCACTATTAACATAACATCTATCAGCTTTTAATAATATTTGTTTCAATATTTTCTTCAGAAAATTGTTTTCTTAAATTAGGAACGTCTGCTGGAATATCTAAAATAATTTTCACTACTTTTTCCTTCTGAAAATTAGTTAAGGAACACCTCTCAAATTCAAAACTAGATATTTTTTTAGCATTCTCTAAATCATTTTCTTTTATATAAAAAAAGGGCTTAAAAGAATTAATAGTAACGAAACTCTCTCCATTTTCTAATCTACCGTATAATAATACAAAAGACCTATCATTTATTATTCTGTAAGTAGGATATATAACAAAACTTTTCATAGATAGGAAAAATAAATAAAATATTTAACCTTTCCCATAATTTTACAAAATCTAAGTTTTTATTTTATAGTGAATTTAATAAAGTCTATATATAGACTTAAATAAAAAAGATTAATATATCTTACAACATATATAAAATAATACACAAAAATAATATAAATGATAAATCTATAAAAAAATATGCTTAAGCTTACTGATTTAATGTATATGCATCCTGATTATGATGAAAAAAATATACAAAGAATATTAAGAGATATAAGAAATGATAAAAATCTAAGAAAAACTGATAATTTTGAAGTAGGAACAATTCAAAGCTCTTTTTCCATAGAAAATGAATCTCAAATTAATCTCGAGGGTTGTTTAGTGATTAATCAGACAGATCATCATGGAGCAGGGCTAGTTATAGATAGAGTGAATATTAGAGAGTATAGACACTATCAATTGAAGCAATTAGTATCGGGTGAGAAGATAATAAAGGGAGTATTTGATATTTATCCTTTAATTGGCAAGGATAGATTTGTAGTTGAAGCTGTGGAAATGAATGTAGGAATTTTAATAATTCCCGAAAATAGACTAGAAGAATATTTAAAATAATTTATTTCTATTTTATTGTTTCACCCATTATTGAGTCATAAACGACAACTCGATTTCTTCCAGAATTTTTAGCTCTAAACAATGCAATGTTAGCATGTAATATTAATTGTTTAGTACTTAATATATTCTCATTAATTTCTTCTATACCAAAACTTGCTGTAGTATTAAAATTTTCTTCACCAATAAACATAATTGTTCTTTCTAATTCTTTACGAATTCTTTCTGCAACGGATTGAGTTACTTGTTTGTTTAAACATGGAAATAAAATAATAAACTCCTCTCCCCCATATCTACAAAAGAGATCATAACGCCTTATAGTCTTCATAACTATCTTTGCGAGTGTTCTTAATATATTATCACCAACTTGATGCCCATAATCCTTATTTATTCTTCCAAAATTATCAAGATCAATCATAACTATGGAAAATGTATTTTCAGTCAGATTCTTTGTTTCCAGAATTAATTCTTTCATTCTATTTTCTTTGTAATATCGAAAGAAAATTTCTTTAAATGAATCAAAAGCCCTTCTATTAAAAGCACTAGTTAAATAATCTTTTTTTAATAAATCATCCGCCTCTTTATTTTTATATCTTAATATTTCTTCTTCTAATTTTTCGTCTTTTTCTAATTCAATTCTTTTTTGGTCAATATATTTTAATAATTTTCTATCAGCCTCTAATAAATCCACCTCTTGTAAATCCCTAATAAAATTTAAATAATCAATTACATCTTTTGATGTCAATAATTTGTTAAGATCAGAATCAACCATTTCTTTAATCAATATTCTACCCTTTTTCTTTAACAAAATTCCTATTTCATAAGAATCGTATTTATTTATATCTAATAATTCATTAATCTCATTAATAACATAATAACTTTCATCCTTTAAACTCTGTCTAAGTTCATAAATAATCCTTGATAAATTCTCAACTTTATTAAGAATAATATCTCTTCTTGCAGTTAAAGGATCTATATTATATAATTCTTGTAGAATTTCAAATTCTTTTTTAATCAGATTAGTTTGATTTTTTATATAAGTAATTAAAAAATTTAAAAGAAGACTGATATCTTTACTAACATCTTTTTGTAATTTTTTAAAATATTTTTGTTTACTAAATCTTTTATTCTCTTTAAAAAGAAATTCAAAATAAATAATACATTCATTTTTAACAGAATCAATAATTTTCTTTATTTCTTTAAAAATTTTTAATCTTTCTTTTTCATCATTTGTATTAAATAAATCAACAAATTTATTAATTAAAAATTCTATATATTGTTCATGATCATTTAAACTACTAATTCTTTTATCAAAACTTTCTAACATTTGTATTATTTTTTCTTTGACCATAAAAGTTAAAATAAATTTGAGTTTAAAAAAGTTTATCTTTTAAATTCAAAACTTGCTATTTTTTTGCTTTTTCTAAACCTTATTCTTTAATATAAATAGAGAAATAAAAATAATCAATTAATTTTTTATAGAAGTTTATATTAGACTTACAAGAGGTGAAATTAATGGGGTTTTTTGATTTTTTTAAAAAAAAACAAATTTAGATATTTTTGAACAATGTGTGTATAATCTTAAAGCTCCAAGTGCAAGAACTATGTTCTTCAAAATACTAAAATCAATGAGACAACTAAATAAAGAATGGAGACTTAGAAATAGAGAATGCGACTTAAAGAGAAAACAAGAATACAGGATAAAAAATAGAGAATTAATCAAATTTAAAGAAAAGTTGAGAATATTAAACAATCTAGAAAAAGAAAGGATGGATAGACATAACAGGTATAGAAAAAATAATAGGGCGGTTATGAGAGTTATGGACTAATACAATAATTATAGGGCAAAGCAAAAGGCTCTCGCACTGCAATACTTTGAAAACGAGGACTTTAAGCCTTCTAATGAAGGTGTTTTTCATTCAGTTCCCGCTTTTGCACTTTCCTATCTACTATTTTAAATATTCAAACTAAATCTTTTTTTTAAATAAACTAAAGCAGATACTTTGTTATCTCTCATTTCATTTAATGTGTGTGCATCACTGTTAATATAACATCTGTCAGTTTTCAATAATATTTGTTCCAATATCTCTTCATTACTTAATTCTCTTACAATGGCTCCACAATTTATTTCCAAAGGAATAGCATGTCTATTTACTAATTTAATAACACTTTCAATATCTAAAAATTTAGAACTCTCTTTCAAATGTATGTGGCCTAGCATAGTTATCTCACTAAAGTTTTTTTCTATAGCTCTAATATAAGCTTGAGTTACTTCAGACATCTCAACACCATAAACCTCTTTATGTAATGAAAGAATTAAAGGTTTGCCACGATGTTTAGCTATATCAACACAAACATCCCCAAATAGATTTAAAATATCACCTTCTATACCAAAAGAAACATCTACATCATTATGAACGTTTCTCCATCTAGAAACTATTCCTCTTGGTGTTTTTTTCTCTTTGTAGTGTTCAGATACAGCCCTAGAATGATCTGTTATTGCTATTCTTTCTAAACCTATTATTTTTGCATAAGCTACGATTGCATCAATATCAGACATTCCATCTGAAAAGGTATTTGAGTGGATATGATAATCTGTAGTTAAAGGATTGTTTATTATTTTCATATATATTTTTTATTAAAATAGTTATTAATCCTTTTTGTTCTCGAAAAAATATTTTACAAACTAAATATTTTTTTAAACAGAATATTCAAAAAAAGACCATGGTGCAAAAGATATTAATTATCGGCGGAACATCTTATGGGAACTCAGATTTATTTATGGAATCAAAAATTCAAGAAAGAGAAACAGAATATGGTTATGTAAGATTTAAAGAATTAGAAACTAAAGGGTGTGTTGTAAGGTTTATTCCAAGACATTATTCTCTTGGGACAAAACAGGGTACAGAGGGAACATTTAGGCATAATAAAGACCGAGATTTGTAAATTATGCTGGGAATATTTTTCTGGGTGTTATAGATTTCAACCCAGATTTAATACTTACTGTAAGTGCATGTGGTTCTTTAACAAATAAATATCAACCAGGATCAATAGTTTTAGCAGCAGATAGTTTTGATAACACTAAAGAAAGACCACAAAGATCTTTTTTTGGGGATCGAGTAGTCCATACCCAACCGAATCCATTATATTGCCAAGAATTAGCAGAAGAAATTCTAACAAGAAACGTTGACCCTTCTTTATTAAACAGATTAGACAGCCCACTAGAGATTTATTTAAGGGGAAGGAGTGTGTGTATTAATGGACCATGTTTTTCAACAAGAATGGAATCAGAGATTTATAAACAATGGGGTGCAAATATAGTTGAAATGACATCCTTTCCAGAAGCATACTTAATAAGAGAGGCCCAATCCAGATTAAGAGAATGTAGAACATTACCATCACATCATGCACGTTTATGGACAGTTACAGACCTTGACTCAGAAGAAGGAGAACATAGAGCAGAGCAGAATTCTATAAATGAAATATCTAAGAGGATTGCTAAAGGTTTAGACCAACTTTTATTAAATCTAATTGAAAAACCCCTTGTTATAACAGAACAATGTAAATGTGATATTAGCCCACCAATAATCCTAAATCTATAAAATAATGCGGGGAAAGGGATTTGAACCTTTTCGCAAAAACCACTTTCTTGATTTTTGACTCGAACACACTAAGTGACAGGATCTTAAGTTTCGCAAAGAAAGATTTATTCTTCCTTTCCTGCGCATCCAGCCCCCTAGTGTAAATCCCACTAAAGTTTGACCAGGCTTTGCTATCCCCGCAGATACCTGATCTTTAAAATTTAGAAATTAGAATCTTTAAAAATCTTTCTTTTCTAAAAAAAATAAACTAAATAAAAAATGGAACATTATTTTTATAGTCTATGTATCTAGGAGATTTATCCAAAATTTCACCTTCTTCAGTTTTACATAAACTAACATATTTATAGATTAAAATTGGTGTTAAAATTAATGTAAGTATAGTTGGCCAACCAATAAACCAAGCCATTACAATTAAAATAAAACCTAGATATTGGGGATGTCTTGAATATTTATATATTCCTTTTGTGACTAGACAATCCTTTTTTATATTTCTGTATAAGGTAACCCAACCAATTGTTACAAAAAATACTCCTAAAATCATTAAAAATAGAGCATAAACCATAGCCAGATCCATACCAAAACCAACACCTAAAAAATCAAATTCAATTATGTTATTTGGTAGATTAACATCATTAGTAAGAAAATATTTAGAGGCTAAAAAAATTGTTAAAGGAATCCCATACATCTCTACAAAGAGAGAGATAAAAAAAGCACTAACTAAACCATATTCTGCCCATTTTACTCTTCTTCTAAATGATAAAGGAATTAAAACTGCAAGAAACAGTAATATACTTAATAAGACAATGTGCCATTCTTGGGTTATAATATTTGTAATTACATTACCTGTGAGATAAACATAAAAATGCTGATAGAAATCTTGAAAATAAAATACAGGTATTAAAAGTGTAAAAACAAATAATAATCTCATTAATAAATTCTTAGTTATTTTTGCATTAAAAGATTTCATAATTTAAATTAAATAAATAATCATTTAAATAATTTGTTAAAAAAATAATGTTTAAAATTTAGTCAGCGACAAAAGAAACGTATATTATAAACGGTCATTATGCAATCTGTTAAAAACAAATACCTTATGAAAATTTAATGATAATTATGTAGTAAACTAAATTCAAATAAGTTTTATTAATTTAAAAATCATAATTTTTTTATGAAAAAGGCATATGAAGTAACATTTTATTAAAAAGTTGTTTTGAAGAAGTTACAAGTAATTATTATATAATCACTAATCAAAATCAAAGAATAGAAATAGATC
>JAGVZW010000020.1 GCA_018302235.1 Candidatus Woesearchaeota archaeon | reverse complement strand
GATTAAGAGAGATCACCCATTCTTTCAAATATGTCAATAGTTGGATCATCCCATTTATAATCTTTACGTTCGCTTAAAAATTTGAGATTGGGTTTACGTTTTGTATGTAAAAATTCACTTTGTAAGGTTAATACACTATACATAGCGAAAAGTATTGATTCACGCATATAATCATAATCAGGTTTATATTCTGGGATATATAATCCTCTCACTGCAAGACGATCATTTAAATCTGCTTTTGTTCGTAATTGTGGTCCTTCAACTGCATTTAAAGCGTGCTGCAAAAAGAAACGAACATTTTTAACAATAAATTCAAATAATGCTGGTTTGCCCATCATCTTTTCAGGATATGTATATGCCCAATTTAATGCTCCTGAAATGGTTTTTAATTTAATATACGCTTGAGAAATCCCTCGTTCAATTACTTCATCTTGTTTTACTTTAATAAAAGGCATTTCACCGTATAATACTTTAGTATGTTGCAAAAATTCTCGCGAATCATGTAAAAAACGAATAAAACGCAATATATAGTTATCATTTTCTGGAAAAAGATGAATACCTAGGTGTTTTATATCTTCGCCATGTAAATTATTCCCTTCTATAACTCTTTGCTCAAGTATAGCAGGACAAGTTCCAGCGAGAATATGTTGTGCTTTTTCAACATTTCTAACACAAACCCAATTATCAAAATCAGAATAAGCTTTTGGATCATCTGTTCTTGCAGCTGAGCCATATAATAAAATACCTTTAAGATCATCCCCTAATTTCCTTTTTAGCCAATCAACATAAACAAAACGTTCACGTAAGTCTTTGTTTGAAACTTCCTGTCTACGAACACGTGTTTCATACATTCGTTCACCATGGGGAATTTCTTCTACAAACTCAATAAACATTTTTTTAATAGCAATTAAAGTATTATCCCATTTTGTAGGATTTTCAAAATCTCCACCAAATAAAAATGGATACATAGCATCACGATCTTGAATATGTTGATGTAAACGACCTATATTATAAAGTCTATTTACTAAATGAATTTTATTAATTACTCCACCATAATCCTTTCGATTATGAATAATAGCAGCGTCAATTGTTGCTGATTTTGCATCTAATTCTGATTGCAATTGTAACAATACTCTTTCTGCTTCCGGCTTCCAATCTCTTTGTAAGCCAAAATATTCACTAATCTGACTTTCTGGTATATCTTTGGTAATCATATTAAATGTTGTTGGAACGTAATCCATAAACCCGCGAACAACATCTAAAGACCAAGGTGTAACCAATGTTTCGTCTGTAGAACTAGCTAATAGTTGTTCTAAATCTTTAATTGTTGGAACGCTACCTGTAAGAATTAATTTAACATTTTGATATCGATTCTCATAAGGTAAACCAGATATTTTATTATATTCTCCTAACGCTTCGTATATTATTTCAGTCATCTATCTTCTTTTCCTTTTAAAAAACTACAAAAAATTGTTTATAATCATTATTATACTAAAAAACATTAGTTTAAAAGAAGACTAAAAATTATGAAAAATTATTTATATAAGTACTTATAAGATTATTTTGTGATTACAATACCATCTTTAGAGAACTTATGTTCAAGACTTTCTCAACAAAAATTAGACTGGGAAAGAATACTAGAAAGATTTAAAAATTTGTCTCAATATAATCCAAATAAATATTTATCAGGTGTACAATATTCTCATGAATTTAGTGAAATTTGTTTAGATCTTTTTCTAGAGGAACTAATTACAGAAGGTGTACCTATAGAGTTAGTTCGATATTCAGAAGAAAATCCCCTAATTAGAGGAAATTATAGATTATTTAATAAAACGAATAACTATGAATTTGATCAAATAGCTATTTTAGATGAAATCCCAATGGTATTTGAAATAAAAAATAGAAAATGGAACACAGGAATATCTCGTAATCGAAGATTAAAAAATGGAACCTATAAAAAAGAGAAAAACGATTCTATAATAAATAATTTAAGGCATGAAGTCTATGAAAGAAAATTAAAACCCGTAAAAAAAGTATTTGGAAGAGATGTTGGTTATATAATAATAATACCAGCAGATCTATATATATTACATGTTCAAAATGAATCACAATCAGATGTTGTACATAATTTTTTACAACAGAATGGGCAAATTGTACCTTTTTATATGGGTAGATTAAAATTTCATGAAGATGTAATATCGCAAATTAGAAAATGGAAATTTCCTCTCAGAGAATAAGTTTATTTTCTGCAAAATATATTCTTTTCATAATAATTATATTTATAAAATCTAATTAAAATTTATAAGTAATGACTAGAACAATTGCATATAAAGAAGAGAATGGTACTGAATATAAAATCTCATATTCAGAAGAATTGCAATTAAAACATTTAAAAGCATTACAAAAACAAACACAATGGCTTAAAAAGAATTTTTACGCGAAACTTGTATTAGTAACAATTTTGGGCATATTAACTCTAATCATTCTATATACACTTTATAGATTAGATTCTGTAGACTTTTTTACAGCAGTTCTTTATAGATAGCTCTTTCTTTTTCTATTGTTGTAAAAGCACCATGCCCAGGATAAACTTTAATATTTTCATCTAATTTTAATAATTTTTTCAAGCTAATTTTCATTTCCTTTTCATCTCCACCTAAATCAGTTCTGCCATACGCCCTATAAAATAAAGTATCACCGGAAAATAAATTATTTTCTATTAAGAAACACAAACTTCCTAAGGTGTGGCCAGGTGTACTAATAACTCTGATTTTATTGCCTTTAAATTCAATAATATCATTATTTTTTAATATTTTATCCAATTTAATTTTTAATCCAAATAAATTTACATCAATATCAGAACCATATATTAAAGCATTAGTTTTCTTTTTTAACAATTCTAAACCGTTAATATGATCAAAATGAAAATGTGTCAAAAGAATATATTTTAAGTCTAATTTATTTTCTTTTAGAAACTTATATATAATCTCAGGTCCTTCACAATCAATTAAAACACATTCATTTTCTTCTATTAATAAATAAACATTTGTTACAATTGAACCCAATTTAAAATCTTTAATTTCCATTGAATATTAAAGTATCATAAAATATATAAAATTATCAGAAAGATTTAAAAGAATTCTTATTAGAATAAATCTATGGATCAAGATTATAAAAAAAAATTAGAAGAACAAGGCTATAGATTTATAGGAGAGCATTCTGCAATAAAGACCTGCGAATGGAAAAAGAAGAGTCTAACGAATAAAGGAGTTTGTTACAAACAAAAATTCTATGGAATTAATTCACATTTGTGTTGTCAGATGTCTGTAGCTGTAAACTTTTGTGATGAAGATTGTATTTTTTGTTGGAGGGAACACAAAAATTTTTCTTTTGAAAAAATAGATGATCCAAACGAATTATTAAAAAATATTCCAAAAGCAGAAAAGTCATTGCTTTCTGGTTTAGGTGGAAATGAATATATAGATAAAAAAAAATTTAGTCAAGCATATAATCCAATACATTTCGCTATTTCCTTAACAGGAGAGTCAATTTATTATCCAAGAATAAATGAGTTAATTCAAGAAATTCATAAAAATAAAGGAACAACATTCTTAGTAACAAATGGACAGTCTCCATCATTATTAAAAAAATTAACTCAGCCAACACAATTGTATATATCATTAGCTGCTAATTCTAAGGAAATGTTTAACAATATTTGTAAACCCTCGAGAAAAAATGGGTGGGAGCTGTTGATCAAATCATTAGATCTTCTTAAAGTACTAAAAACAAGAACAACCATAAGATTAACCCTAATCAAGGGAATAAATATGACAGAACCAGAAAAATATGTTGAAATTTTAGAAAAAGCCTCACCTAAATTTATTGAAGTAAAGGCGTATATGAGGGTTGGTGCATCAAGAAATAGATTAGATACAAAAAATATGCCATTACATTCAGAAATAAAAGAATTTGCAAAAGAAATATGTAAATATAGTTCTTATAGAATAATTGATGAACAAAAAGAATCAAGGGTTATTCTTCTAATGAAAGAAAATAAAGATAGATATTTAAATATATATATTTAAACATGTAAAAGAATATAAATAGCTTTAAAAAGCACTTTGCAGTGATAACATATGTTTGAAAAATACTATAAATCGTATAAATATACAAGAGCTATATTTTCAATTATGTCCGGATTAATAGGTTTTGATTCTTCACTTAGTTTAGCTCAAAAAAAATTTCAGCCAGAGATACCATCAGATTTTCCTTCTTTATATGAAACTCATTTTCGTGATAATATAATACCTTATGTTAAATGGGGAGTAAGCGCTCCATGGTTAAATGAATGTAAAGAAGCTATCAATATCAGTGAGAAGGATCCGAGAATTGTTTCAAAAATCGAAGAAATTTTTAATGTATTAAAACCGCAAATTGAAAGAGAAAGCGGATCAAGTGGTGTAACGTTTAATTATGGTACCAATGTATCTGATGATAGTTTAAGTAATATGATTTCAGATAAAAGAGAGGTTGTTAAAGGTACCTCTACAACAGCAGATAATAGAACAAAAGTTACTGTAATTGAGGATAATCCTTCAAAAGTAATTATTATAAAAACAGAAAGACTTCTTGAAGAAGAATTAATGATTGGAGAAAAAGTTAAGGGGGGTTTAGATGAAGATAGTGAAGAAGATCTGCTTGAACAATTAAAAGATATAGAAGAAGGTCCAGAGGCTTATGAAAAAATGTTTATAGATCGATCAGGAGAATATGATTATATACGAATAACAAAAAAAACTATTCCAGCTAATCTTTATGCACGTAGAGGAGATACAGCTTCTAGAACATTTATTGCAAGTGATTTTGTTCGTAGAGAATGTGTTGGTATAAAAAGAGAAGCATTTAAGTTAGCAGCTCAAAGAATCTGTAATAATGTTTTAGAAAAATATCCTATATTAAACAATGCAATTAGTGGAATCTTAGATAATCTAGCACTTTCCTCAGAACAAACCACACAACAATGTATAGAATTAGAAACTGAACAAGAGCAAATGGCTAAAGATGCAATGGGCTCCCTTGAACCAGGAATTTTTACATCTAAATCAGAATACAGTTTAGCGACGAGAATAGGCAGATCAAAAACTAAATCTTATGGAGCAAAAAAAGAAACACCAAGAAAAACAACTATAAGGACACCTAGTGTTTCTTTGAAAGAAAATAAAACATATTTTTATAATCATAGTGCAGAAGCTACTGTTATTATACTTGAAACAAATAACAAACCAACAAAACTTAATCTACCTTCTTCATTTATAACAGAAGCCAGAAAAAATGGAAATATAGAGATAACTGCTGCAACTGATTATAAAATAGAAGATGGAAAATTAATAATTGATGGAGCTATTGCATCAACAAGGGGTAGTAAAACAAGAAAAATGTTTGATGGTGCATATGCTAGGTCTTTGGAAAGTGTTATTCCTTCAAATATTGTGGGTACATCAGATCAATTAATTTCATATCAATATACAACAAGGATAGATAGAAGATCAATTGCTAATCAAGAAAAAGAACAAGGTAGAAGAGTTGGTATTTGGGGAAGATATGGCAAAAAAGAATTAGAATTAAGTACAAGAAGCAAAGATGTAAAGGCTATTATAGTTTCAACTTATTTTAATAAAGGAACTAAAGAATCAGAAACTAATTATTCTTCTAGATTTAATAAAATTGCATCATATACGAATCAAAAACATAATTATTCTTATGGCATAGATTTAGAACAAAGAATAATATAAACCTTTAAATATCCTCTTACTTTTTTTAAATTATGAAAATTTATTTAGATAATGGAGCAACTACTAAGGTAGATAATAAGGTTGTAGAGGCAATGCTCCCATTTTTTGAAGAAAAATATGGCAATGCATCTTCATTGCATATATTTGGCCAAGAGGCATATAAATCGTTAGATGGAGCAAGAAAGACAATAGCTGCAAAATTAAATGCACAATCAGAAGAAATAATATTTACCTCAGGCGGTTCAGAAGCGAATAATCTAGCAATAAAAGGAATAATAAACAGAGAAGACCATATAATTACTGTAAAAACAGAACATCCATCTGTTCTTAATACAATAAAAGAATTAGAAAAACAAGGGGTAGAAACAACATATTTAAATGTCACAAAAGAGGGTTATATTGATTTTAATGAATTGATAGCATCATTTAAAGAAAATACAAAATTAGTATCTATAATGCATGCAAATAATGAAATTGGTGTAATTCAGGATATTAGAAAGGTATATAATCTATGTAAAAAAAAAAAAATTATCTTTCATACAGATGCAGTTCAATCCTTTGGTAAAGCCTATATTTCTTCAGAGGATGCAGATTTAATCTCAATATCTGCTCATAAAATTCATGGTCCAAAGGGGGTTGGTACTTTATATGTTAAAAAAGGAATTAGATTAAAACCACAGATATTTGGGGGTGATCAAGAAGGAAAACAAAGGGCTGGAACAGAAAACATTCCTGGAATTGTTGGTTTTGCGAAAGCAACAGAATTAATAACAGAAAAAGAAATCAAACAAATGGAATCATTAAGGGATTATTTTATTAATGAATTATTAAAGATTAAAGATACTAAATTAAACGGTCCAAGAGAAAGATTATGTAACAACATTAATATTTCTTTTAAATATATTGAAGGAGAGGCTATCTTAACACTCTTAGATTTCGAAGGCATAGCTGTTTCTACTGGTTCTGCTTGTTCTTCAAAATCATTAGAACCATCTCATGTATTAAAGGCATTAAACCTAAATCAGAAAGAGATTCACGGAACAATAAGATTTACTATATCAAAATTTACAACCAAAGAAGAATTAGATTATAGTATAGATAAAATTAAAATGGTAGTTGAAAAGTTAAGGAAGATAAGTCCATTAAGAGGAGATAAAGATGTATACAGATAAAGTTATTGAGGAATTTAAGAACCCTTCAAACCTTGGTAAATTAGAAAATGCAGATGCTAGAGGAGAGGTAGGGAATGTAACATGTGGTGATATGTTATATGTTTATATTAAAGTAAAAAATAATAAAATTACAGATATCAAGGTAGAAACCTTTGGATGTGTAGCTGCTGTAGCAACTTCATCAATGTTAACTAAACTAGTAAAAGGAAAAACCTTGGAAGAAGCTGAAAAAGTAACAAAAGAACAAATTGCTAAAGAATTAGGTGGACTTCCACCAATAAAATTGCATTGTTCAACCCTGGCAGTAGATGGTTTAAAAAAAGCCATAGAAAATTATAGAACTAAAATGCAACCATCCTAAAAGCATCAATAAATAAACTTTCAATATTATCTTCTTTAATAACAGAAGTATAAATCCCACTTCTAGAATTAAAACCAGGCATATCGTCTGATTTAGGATCTTGAAAATCATAAATACACATGCTATTATTTCTTTTTTCTTCAATGCTAGGAAACAATGTTGGAATTGAGCCTTCAGAAATAAGAACACTATAAAAAGGAACGTACTCTGGAACAGGTATCTTTTCTAAATTTTGAACTGCCATACCACCCAATCTGTTGAATCTATATCCTTCTTTATTCATATTTTCTCCCAATACAAAAGTATAATCTATCAGAAACACATCATCTTTGCTTTGTATAAAGGCTTCTAATGATTTAAAACAAGCTAGAAATTTATAATAAGTTACTGAAGATACTCTATTATTCTTTTTTTTAATTTGTCTTAGCCATAAATATCTTTCTTTATTCTGACTAAAAATATCAAAAACAGTTAAAATAAAATTAGTAATAGACTGTTTACGGAGAGTTCCAATATTTTTTATAAATTTAATCTCAGTTTCTTTATTATCATAATAAAGATTATATTGTTCATCAGATAAGATTTCCATTTTCTTAACTTACATGTAGCAAAAAACTATTTAAATTCTTCTAATCCTTTTTGTCCAAAACAATTATTAAAGAAATCACATCTTCCTCTGCCCCAATCACAGAGTTTAGTAATGTTTCTGGGATAATCTGTAATTCTATTGCTTAAAGTACAAATCTTAATCTCTTCACATGCCATTTTAGCTTTTAATAATAAATTACGATCTACATCTATTATTATTTCTTCACCAGATGCTAAAAAGTAAATTCCTACTTTTTTTGGTAAAATATTATGTTTTTCTTGATACATTAAAGCATAGAGCCCAAGCTGTAACATATATTCTGGAGTAATACTTCCGCTCTTTGAGGTTTTATAATCCATTAAAACTACATCACCAGAAAAATCATGAATAGCATCAATATAACCCTGAATCTTATAAGTATCAGAAACATAATATACCTCTGTTTTAGGCCTTATTTTATTAAAAGCATCTCTTAAACTTAAATTATTTTTTAATTCATTCATAATTTTCTTAGAAAAATTTGCAGCAAAATTATTCAACATAAATAAAGACTCATTATAAAATGTTTTAACTTCTCCATTTTCCAGACCTAATCCCTTTAAACTCTCTAATTTTTCCATCCAATAATAATTAAATAAATTAAACAAAATTTCTTCAAATTTAGCATTAAAATTCTCTATATCTTCTAATTCTATATTAAAGAAATCTTCTAAAACTGAATGGACAATATTCCCCCTAATAGTATGTATTGTTGGTTTTGTATCTAAACCCAAAATATAATGATAATAATATTTTCTAGGACAGTTTCTAAATGTGTTAATTGATGATGGAGATTCGTATTTTCTTACAATTTTTACCACCTTTTATGAAGAAATCAGTTATAAACCATATATAAATATTGCGTGTGTTTGTCTAATATAATTAATTTACAGGAATTACTTCAACAAAATGTTTAATCATAAAACTAGAACATTGATTTTCTTCTAAATTACTAAGATCTTGGATCATGTGCAACGTCACAACAAAATCAGAATTTTCAATAGGGTTGCCTAAACAATGGCTATTGCTTAAATCTAACCCATTGGATATCTTCATCTCATTTAAAGAATTATACCTACTAATGATTAATAACAAATTTCATATTTTTTTTTAAATATTTTGTGTGTATTTGTTAAGTGCATACATATCATTTAAAAATAACTACAAAGTAAACTTTGTAATTTCATCAATTATAATTTAATCCAAAAAGCTTATGTTCTAATCCAGCAAACATATGAACCTTTTTTTCTAATGATTCTTCATGTGTTTTTCTAATATAATCCGTTAAATGTAACAATATACACCTGTTAAAATATTTATCGCCATTTAAATCTTTAACAGCCACATCTAACCTACACATGTCATTATGTAGGTATATTAATGCCGTATCATATATATCAAATATGCCATCTAATACAGTTTCAATCTTTTTTTCTTCTAAACCGCCAAATCTCTGCCAATCAAACCATGTTTCTGCTATATTATCTAATATCCTCTTATGTGTCGTAGAATAAGCATAATATACATTTTTTATTTGCTCATGTAGATTAACTAAATTTAATTCTATTCCCCTAGAATCCACAACTTCTTTATCATAATCCTCAATTATTTTTGGTAAATCTAAAGTAACTAATCTTACTAAAAAAAGATCTAACCTTCCTAAATCAGTTTGATATAACAACAATTCTTGTTTTACACTCATATTTTATCACCATGTATAATAAGGTTATTCAAGATTATAATCCTGTTTATTAAAATTTATATAAGATATATATTTACATCTCTTCTAATATTTGGATACGGATTTTAATATCTGGATGAGTTGAGAACAATCCAGTAAACCAACCCTTAGTATTTCTAAATGGTGTTGATATAAATAAATGAGCTGTAGCCTTATTTGCATTATCTACTAAAGGATCTGGATCTTGTGATATCTTTCTTAAAGCATCAGCTAATCCCCTAGGATAACGAGTTAATTTTGCTCCATCTGCATCTGCTAAAAATTCTCTTTTTCTACTGATTCCCAATTTAATTAATTCTGCTATTAACGGTGCTAAAATCGCTAATAAAACCCCAACAATTATTAGAACAATCTTTGCATTCCCAGCTTCATCATCTCTTTTTCCAAAAATAAGACTTCTTAAAAGAAAATCACTAATTAGCACAGTAATCCCAACTAAAACTGCTGCTAACATCATAACCTTTATATCTTGATTCTTAATATGTGACATTTCATGCGCAATCACCCCTTCCAATTCCTGCCTATTTAAAACCTTCATTAATCCAGTAGTTACTACAATACATGAATTTTCAGAATTTTTTCCAGTTGCAAAAGCATTTAATGCCGAATCTTCAATAACATAACATTTTGGAATATTTTTCAAACCAGCTGCAAGAGTTAACCCCTCTACAGTGTGGTATAAATGAGGAAATTCTTGTTTAGTTACTGGCTTTGCTCCTGTCATAGTTAAAATCATATTACCACCAGAATTAAAGACAATTATAGTATATATTACAGCAAATATCATTCCAATCACTAAGCCAAAAATTATATTGCCTAAAAAAATCCCTAAAAATGCACTCAATACACCTATCAAACAAAAGAAAATAATAACTAATAATATTGACCTTCTCTGATTGCTTCTTATCTGATCATGTATATTCATAATATTAAAAACAAACGAAAATTAATAAGGTTTTTGATTAAAATTCTATTCCTTCTTTTATAGCTTGCTTAACTATTCCTAGTTGTTTAGATTTTCTTTTGAATTCTTCCGGGGTATAACATAAAACCTCTAGATCTACGTCTCCTTTCCAATAATCTAAAATTAATGGTGCTCTTTTTCTAAATTCTAATTTTTTAAAATCTTTCGAGATT
>JAGVZW010000036.1 GCA_018302235.1 Candidatus Woesearchaeota archaeon | reverse complement strand
CCATTCATTCAGATTATTAATAAAACTCTCAAGCATAGTATCTCTGCTCCACCACCCATTCTCTCTAAAAAATTTTTCTAATAATTTTTTTTCTTTTTGGATAATCTGTAATTTATCATAAATTGAATTATTACCCCCAAAAATATAAGCATATATTTCCATTATTCTTTTATTTATATCTTTCTTTAAATCTATACATTTTTCAATCAAAGAATTATCAGAGATATGATTTTGCAATAATCTTTTATATTCTTTCTCATCTAATTCAAATGAGTATAATTGCTTAGATTCTTTTTCATTTGTATAAAAATCTAATATTTTTATTAACTCCATAGAAAATTTATTCAAATCTACTAATTTTTTTGCAATATCTGCTGTATAACCATCAAAAAGTCTACATAGTTCCCAAAGATTAGATAAATCTACCTTAAAACCTTCAATATCTTTTTCTAAAACCATAATAAATCAAATCATTATATACTATTAAATATTTTTGATTTTAACAACCTGCAAAAACCCTATTATAAAAAAATAAGGCATTAAAATCATTCCACAACAATAGTCCCATAACCCATGTTCATACCACAATTAAATCTAAAACTTCCTTTATTTGTTGGTGTAAATTTAATAACATCATCTGGGTTTGATGATAGCTTTGAAACACCCAAGTCATTTATATTAAATCCACGAAAACATCCCTTAACTGTTTTATCTAATGTAATTTCAACTGGAATCCCTGACTTTACATATATAGTATTAGGCTCATAATTATTAGTAAAACCAAGAGTAATTCTTTGTATATTCTCGTCTACTATCTCCTTAGTAGCATCTGTATTATATTTATTAAAAAACAAAACACCAATAATCAATACAAGAATAAATAATCCAATATATAATTTTTTATAGCTTTTTACTTCGCTAGAATGTTTTGCAAGATTATGCTGATCCAAAGCATCTTTACTATTAAAATTCTTATTACATATAGAACAATTTACATCATCATTCCACATCCACATCCACCCCCCATTCCACATGTTCCTTTTAAATCTTGATTTGTAGCAGCAATAGGCTCACTAATATCATTCTGAACAATAAATTCCCCCCTTATCATACCCATACCACAATTAAATCCTATTTTTCCCTCTTCATTTGGCATAAACTCTATGACTTGTTCTCCCTTTTGAAGTTTTTTATCAATGCCTAATTTTTGAGAGATCAATTCATTATTACACCCATTCAATTCAACAACATTAATAATCCATTTTACTGGTACATCCTTTTGTATTATAAAACTATTTGGCTCATATCCCTTTGAAGATACATCCATCCTTATCTCCTGATATCCATCTGTACTCCTAACAACATTGCCAGTTGCTTGATTAGAGGGAATAGAACTAAAATTATACCCAGCTAAACTCAAACCCCTATTAAGCATTATAATACCTAACACTATAACAATCACACCAGATATCTTCAATATTTTTTTAGTAAAAGAAGAGCTAAGCAAAGATGTAAATACACCAAATAAAAGCATAATCGGTAAAGTACCTAAACCAAAAAATAATAAAGCTAATGCTCCCTCTTTTATTGAGGATGTACCTGCTGCATATATATACATAGCTTGTAATGGACCACATGCTATCATTAAACCATTAAGCAAACCAATAACCATTGGATGTTTACTCTTAAATTTAAAGAATGATGGCTGTTTAAATCTTACCCTTTTCAAAGACTGAAAAATATCCAGCATACCTATTCCAAAAATTACTAAAAATAAACCTGCTAATATTGCAGCTATTCCCCTTATTAATGGTGTAAAGGTAAATATTGAACCTATAAATCCGAAAAAAGCCCCTATTATAGTATACGATAATAATTTTCCAGAGCCATATAATATGTGTGGTTTATATTTTCCCTTTGATACAGTAGAATAAGAAACAACAAATCCCCCGCACATAGCAATACAGTGAAAACCTGTAAATAAACCAAGAACAAATAATATTCCTAATGAAACATTACCATCTAGAATATTCAAATCAAAAGAAAAATAATCTTTTAATAAAAAATATCCACCAACCAAAATAACTAACAAACCCAAAGACATAGTTATTAACTTTAATCTACTATCTTTCTCCATAGAACAAAAATAACCGTGTTTTTCTATTCTTTTAAATATCTCTTCTATTGTTATATGTGAATCCTCCCTTAAAGATACTGATGCAATTCCAGATTTAAAATCTACATTAAATTCACTGATATCCTCAATATTTTTGAGTTCTTTTTTTAATAATTTCTCACAGCTTTCACAAACCATTCCTTTAATAAAAAAATTATACCTTCTCATATGCCCCATATCCTTCTTCTTTTATAGTTTCTATTATTGTTTTTAATTCTATTTTATCATAATCTATCTTTAATAAATCATCCTGAAACTCTATCTTATTTATCCCTTTTAGCTCATTTAAAGCCATTTCTATCACTTTCTTACAGCTTGCACAATGCATTCCTTTTATCTTTAGTATTGCTTTCATAGTATTTAAAAAATAGCTTTATTTATATACTTTTACAACCTAAAATTCATAAAACTTATAAACCCTATAAACAAAAATAAATATGATAATTTCATTTAGGGGCCCTGAATGGTTCTATGGAATAGATGTAATAATTGAGATTATTCTAACATTAATAGTCCTAGGTTTAGTTGTTTATGGGTATAAAGCATACAAGCTTACTAAACAAAAGAAATTTTTATATTTCTTTTTAGGGTTTTTGATAATTGCTCTAGACTTTTTTATTCACTCAATAATCAACGCTTATGTTTATTACAATATTATCAAATTTAATTACTGCTCTTTATCTTGTCAATTAGGTAGCATAAAATATTTATTCTATAATTGCTTAATATTCTACTCCATTATGCATCTGTTTGCTTACTTCTTATTGAGCTCTATGTATATAAAATTTAAAAATAAATTCAAGATTATGTTTTTATTGTTCACTTTCTTTGCTATAATCTTATATTTCAGACCATATTTATTTAATATATTTGCTATACTATTCCTAATACCCATTGTATATTACGCCTATAAAAATTATTACACTAATAATAATTTAAAAAGTAAATTAGTCTTTATGGCATTTACATCCATAATCCTAGCACATATATTCTTTTTTTTAGAGATAAAATATATCTATTTTTATGTTCTTGGTATGGCCACTCTACTAATAGGATATAGCTTACTATTATATCTTCTAATACTTGTGAAAAAAAATGGAAAAAAGACGAGATAAATTAAATATCATCCTAAGTATATTAGAATCAATAAAACATAAAGGTGGTAGCAGCAGACCAACCAATGTTATGTACAAGAGCAACCTCTCCCACAAAAGAATGATTGTTTTCATTCATGAGCTAGAAGAAAAAGGAATTATAGAAATAAAAAATAATAAAGATAAAAAAGAATATTGTTTGACAAAAAAAGGCTATGAATTGATTGAAGAAATTAAAAGAATAAAGACCCTTTCTGATGCCTTTGGCATTTAAATGTTATGCATCATAAATTAAGATTTCTTGTTCTTAATTTATTTATATATAAATTTTATAAAGTATTTATGATAAAAATAATTACAAGTTATAAGGGTACAATCTTAGTAGATATGAATCAAATCCTAAAAGAAAATAAACAAAAAAATATATACAAAAATTTATAAATAGTATAAAAATCATCAGTATTAATGCTAAGACAACCAATTTGTTTATTTTTAGGACATGTAGATCATGGAAAAACTACAATTCAAGATAAGATAAGAGGAACAGCTATCGCTCTAAAAGAAGTAGGAAAAATAACACAAAGTATTAATGCATATAATTTAGACATTAAAATTATTAAAAAGATTTGTAAAGACTTATTAAAAAATAAAAATTTAACCCTGCCAGGACTATTATTCATTGATACACCAGGCCACGCTGCATTTACTAACCTAAGAAAAAGAGGGGGGAGCCTAGCAGATATCGCTATCTTGGTTATAGACATAAATGAAGGCATAAAACCACAAACAATCGAAAGTATAGAAATTTTAAAAGAAAATAAAACACCATTCATTATTGCCCTAAATAAGATTGATTTGATTTCAGGATGGAAATCAAACAATAAAATCCCATTATTACAAAATATAAATTCGCAATCTGATAGTATAAAAAAAAATTTAGATGAAAAATTCTATAAATTATTAGGTGAATTATATGAAAACTTTAATCTAAATATAGAGAGATTCGACACAATACAAGACTTCACAAAAAATATTATAGTTATACCAATATCTGCTAAAACAGGAGAGGGACTACCAGAATTACTAATGTTCTTGGTAGGTTTAGCACAAAAATTCCTGGATGTTTGTTTAACATGTAATATCTGTGGCCCTGGAAAAGCCACTATACTTGAACTAAAGGAAGAAAAGGGTCTAGGACTAACCCTTGATGTAATTCTATATGATGGTTGCATTAAAACAGAAGACAAAATAATAATAGGCACATTACAAGAACCAATTACTACCAAGATTAAAGCTATGTTTCTGCCAGATGGAAAAAAATTTAAGCCTGTACAAGAAGCTAATGCAGCTATTGGTATCAAAATCTCTGCGTTAAACGTAGAGGATGTTGTTCCTGGAATGCCATTACGAGTTATAGAAAAAAATGAAGAAAATATAAAAGAAGAGATAAAGAAAGAGATAGAAGCCACCACATTAGAAATAAATAAAAACGGTATAGTTATAAAAGCAGATACACTAGGAAGCCTAGAAGCACTTATTAATCTATTAAAAGAAAAAAAAGTCAATATTAAAAGAGCATCTGTTGGAGAGATTACTAAAAAAGATATTGCCGAAGCAGATTCTGAACAAGATGAATTAAATAAAATAATCTTAGGATTTAATATAAAAAAAATTGATGCACAAATAAAAATAATTACTGATAATATAATATACAAACTTATAGAAAATTTTGAGGAATGGAGAGAAAAAGAATATAAACAAATACAAGAAAAAACAATAAAAGACCTAGTAAGACCATTTAAAATTCAAATCCTACAAGGTTATATATTTAGACAGTCAAACCCTGCTGTCGTGGGCGCAGAAGTTTTAGCTGGAACTGCTAAAACAGGAACCACTTTAATCAAAGACGAAAAAATATTAACAGAACTAAAAACAATACAAAAAGACGGAATAAATATAAAAGAAGCTAAGAAGGGAGAAGCAATAGCTATAGCGTTACCAAATGTAACTATGGGACGACAAATTCATGAATTTGATATATTATATTCTGATATCAAAGAAAAGGAATTTTTAAGACTAAAAAAATTAAAAAAGTATTTAAATGAGGACGAAGTAGAAATACTCAAAGAAATTACAGAAATAAAACGTAAACAAGATCCAATGTGGGGTATATAAAATGGTAGAAGTGAAAATTACATTAAATGATGTAAAAAATAAAAAAAGTTATACTAAAATTATAGATTCTGTTGACAACCCTTTAAAAGGTAAAAAAATAGGAGAAAAAGTTGGTTTAGATGACTTACCGGACTACGAATTTGAAATTAGAGGAGGAAGTGATAGCTCAGGATTTCCAATGCGCAAAGACATTCAGGGCGTAATAAAAAGAAAAATATTTAGTGCTAAGGGTGTAGGATTAAACATAAAGGGCACAAAAGGCATGAGAAAAAGAAAAACAGTTGCTGGCAATACAATAAATGAAAAAACAGCCCAAATTAATCTAAAAACTATAAAGTATGGATCAAAAAACTTAGAAGATTATTTCTCTAAGACTTAAAATTCAAAATAACCCTATTTATTGATTCTTTATTCATTGGTTTTTCAGATAAATTTCCACATAAAGCAGATGCTAATTGTTTATGTTTCTTAATCTCTGAATTTCTTGGATTATATAAACCCAAAGGCATGCCCTCACCTAAAGCCTTTATAAAATCCATATCATAATTAATAGATAATAAAATTGGAAGTTTGGTTGCATCCTCTATAGTAGCAAAATCTAATTCAAATCTTTTATTCAATACCTTATTTAATATAACACCCTTTATATTTATACCTTTATTTAAAGCACTTTTTATTGTTCTCATTGAACTTCCTAAACTCACATGATCTGTATTTGTTACCACAAATAAAAAATCAGAGGCCTTCATCACAGCATAAGTTTCTTCTCCTATTATAGGTGAACTATCTATTAAAATAAAATCATAATACCGCCTTAAACTACGTATCATTGGTTTAAAACTACCAAATGATTGCACTTTTTTAGAATGAGATGCTGCTATTAAATGCAGTCCAGATTTATGCTCATAAATTATATCTTTAATCGTTAAAAATTTTGAATTTAAACAGTCTTGTAAGGTTCTATCTGGCTCTTGATAACCAAAATGTAATCCCAATGTCGGACAACCTATACTTCCATCTACCACCAAAACATTTTTTTTATATTCTTGTGTTAACACTATAGCTAAATTTGTTGTGAAAGTAGTTTTACCAACCCCACCTTTATATGATACTATTCCTATAATTTTAGCCTGTTTCATCTCTTTTAGTAAACATATTCATAGTTATTGGGAAGATATTCCCAGCATGACTAAATTAAATAAAAAGAGAATAAAATGGTTGGTGGATCAGGTGGTAAAATTCTCTAAAAAACCTAAGGAAATAGCCTTAGTTTACAAAATCACAGAAAGAAGAGTACAGTAATTAGTTCATGAATATAAAAAAACGAAAAAATATTAGGACATTACAAAAGGGTTCTAATGCATTCATCTACAGATCAAAGTCCGTATAGTTTTCTTGTTTAAAAAATAATAAAAATTATTTCTTTTTTCTTTTAATAGTTTTCTTTTTTATCTTCTTATTTTTTTCTTCTTTTGTTTTAATCTTTATCTCTTCTAGTTTCTCTAGTATTTCTTCTTTATTCTCGCTTATTATTGGCTTATCTTCTAATATTGCTTGCTGTATTGGTGTTAATTTTATCTCTTCTTTTCTTGGCAATATTTTTTGTAAAAAACCTTTTTTATGCTGTTTATTATGATAATCTTGGGGATTAATTAAGAATCTTGGAGATTTATCTAAGTCTAGAAATTCGTCTACTGCATTTTTTAAGGATAAAGAAGAACTTTTACCAAAACTCATTGCTTCAACCTTGCACCCATGGACTCTTCTGAGATGTTCTACTAAGGGAACATAATCTCCATCACCAGAGACTATAACAATAACATCTAGTCTTGGAGCAATTTCTATGGAATCTATAGCTATACCAACATCCCAGTCTCCTTTTTTTCCTCCGGTATGAAAAACCTGTAAATCCTTGGATTTCACTTCAAAACCAATTGTTTCTAGGGCTTTAAAAAAAGAGACTTCATCTTTCATATCTGCTGAGATTGTATAGGCTATTGCTCTCACTAGTCTTCTCCCCCTTAAGGCAAGATTTAAGATTTCTTTGAAATCTACCTTAGAATTATACAAATACCTTGCAGAATAATATAAATTCTGTACGTCAACAAAAATACCAACTCTTTGTTCTTTATTTATCATTTAGATTACTCCTATATACTTAAAATTTAATACTAATAAAAAAATACATATTAGTACTGTTACAAACCATATTAGCTTACTCCATTTAAATATTTTTGCACCATCGAATAGTGAAAAAGGAATCATATTAAATAAGGCTAAAAAGATATTAATTCTTGCACCGTATCCTGCTATTAGCTGAATAAAATCTGTAGATATAAAATAAATTAATACAAAGATTAATGACAAAAAGATATTTGTTAATGGGCCAGCTATAGATATTTTTCCATTGATATTTTTAAGATTTTTTTTATTGGCAATCATAACTGCTCCTGGGGCTGCAATTACAAAACCAAATAAAGACATTATTAAGGCTAAAAATAACATTTCATTAAATGCTCTAAATTCTGCAAACATTTTATATTTTTGTGCAACTATCTTGTGGGCTAATTCATGGAGTAAAAAACCAGTTCCTACAACAATAGATGTTATTATTAAGGATTTGAAGATTGCATATGATAATCCGCCTAAAACTATAGCAAATGCTACTGAAATGAAAATCCAAGATTTAAGAAGATCTTTAATCTCTATATTTGATGTTGTTAAATTTCTTGTAATTTTATAACGTTTGTAGTTTTTAGGTATGAGATTCATTGTTGATAAAAATAATTCATAGTTTTTATATTTTGTTATTTATTTCATCTCTTAATTTTATTATCTTTTTATGGGCTAAAAATAATGGTATGGGTAATTTCACTCCAGTAGATATCTCTTTTGTTATGTCTAATGATGTATTTATATCAATATTGTGCCCTGGAGAGATAAAAATAGGATTGGCAAATTCTTTAGTTTTAAGAATCTTGCCGCGTATTTCTTCTTTAAAATAAACATCATTATTTTTTATTATACCATAGTTCAATTTTATAGAAACACTGATTGTTGGCTTTTTTAACATTAAACCTACATAAGAAGCTACTCCTAATTTATATTTATTTATTGTTCCATAACCAGCAACAATTATTAGCTCTGGCTCTATTTTTAGAGATTTTAATGTTTCTATAATTACCGGGCCCTCTCTAAACGGAATAAAATTAGGATTATATGGCAATTCTTCAACAACAATCTTAAATTCAGTTTCTATCTTTTCTTTTGTTTTGTAGTCTATAGTTACGGCAACACAGATTATATTTATACCTGTTGTTGCTGTATAAACCCCGGTAATTGTATTAAACTCATCTTCTAATTTTTTAATAGATATCCCTTTAAGTAATTCCTTTTCTATCTCTTTTAATTGTTTATATTGTATTGTCATTATCCATAACCATCTTTTGTTTTATATATTTCAAAATATAATTCTTTATAAAACTTTCGTTTTGTTTTTACTATCAAGTAGTCTTAGTATGATATAAATAAGTTTAAATAGAATTGAATTTTATTTTTAAGTTATAGCGGGATAGGGCAGTCAGGAGAAAATTTCTGATTCGTTAGAAATTTCCTGTATGCCCGTCGAGGTTATCTCTTTTAAAGGGATGTCGCGGATGGCTCATATGGGCTACTGTATTGTACCTTCGAGAGACCCGGAATATCTAACTTTTTAGTTAGAATGGGTAAAGGTCAAAGGTTCAAATCCTTTTCCCGCTATTTTTTATTCTTAAAATAATAGAAATTATTTCCTTGTAGCATTTCTATGATATTCAGGAAGTACACCCTTTATTAATGCTAAATCAGTCCCCAATTCACCACAGATTGCTGTTGCACCGATGATCTCAGCAAATTTTAAAGCAGAATTTTTATAGGGTCTATCTGTTATTGGGTCTCTACATCCCAATGCTTGTAAAAATATATTGGCTGGTTTATAGTCTGTTCCACCCCCAACAGTACCTACTTCTAAACAATACATAGTTAAAGAATATTTTAAGAACCCTTTTTCTAGTTCCAAATACTTGTCAGCCATTGAACTAGTACCGATCTGACCATGATCCTGAGCATAAGCTGGAAACATATTACCAACAATATTAGCAACATGGGTATTATGTGTGCCTATACCTCCTCCAGCAATATCTGAGCCTTTGTTTTTAAGATCAATCATTTTTCTAAATTCACTTATACTTCTTTTACTTTCAGCAAGATAAGATTTTAATTCTTCTAATGGAATTTTAATATGCACATCTACCCTTTTACCCCGACCTAAAATAGCGTTAATTGGGGTTACTTTCTTATCTGTACACATATTACTAGATACTGAAATATATTTAACATTGCCTCTAAAATGTTTTACTAACCACTTAGTAGCTATATCTGCCTCAAAGGTTGCCATATTCATTCCCATAGAGTCTCCAGTATTAAACCTCATTCTCAGATAAATAGCGTTTTCATGCCTAAAAGAATCAATTCCCATAAAATAACCGTGATTCATTCTGGAATCAATTAGTTTTCTTAATCTACCTTTTTTTGATTGAACAAATTTAATAAAATCCATAGCCTCATTTTCAGATTTTGCAATTATTAACGGGGCCCTAGTCATTCCATTATCTTCTACTACTGTATTTATCCCACCATACCTTCTAGCGTGTGATGCTCCAGCATTAATTGCCCTAATTAATTGTGTTTCCCATGTAAATAAAATAGGATAATAATCTCCATTGGCGAATATACCATGAATATTAACTGGTCCTACAAAACCATATGGACCAATAAGAGAGTTTTCTATTTGTGGTTTTCCAATTAGTTTACATTCTGGTGATGAATATGGAAATAATAAATTTCTTTCTAATGTCCATTCTTGAGGTAATCCTTGGGTTTTTTTAACTAAATATTCATAATATCTTCTTCTTAGTCTTTGAGCTTTTTTTTCTATAACTTTCCATTCAGCTCTATCTATTTCTTTTCCACCTAGAATTAAATCTTCTAATCTATATGGTTTTATTTCTCCTTTAATTAATTTATCTAAATACTTCATAAAAGTAACATTATAAAAAGTTATTTAAATTTGTTTATATTATAGATATCTTTAAAAATTAATTTAGTTTTAGAGTTTTATGACTTTAATTTGTGGAACTGATGACGCTGGTAGAAGGTTTAACTATTAAGTTAACCTACCAATAGGCCCTGTCATTGGTCCAATGGTAATAGCTGGGGTATTGATTGAAGAAGATAAATTATCTTCTTTAACTGCACTCGGGGTAAAGGATTCTAAACAATTATCTTCAAAAAAAAGAGAAGAATTATACGGAAGAATAATAAAGATTGTAAAAAAATATAAGATTTTGATTATTTCTCCAGGTGAGATTGATAAAACTTTAGAAACACCGGGAACTAATTTAAACTGGTTAGAAAGTATTAAGTTCGCTATGATTATTAATTATTTAAAGCCCGAGATTGCTATTGTTGATTGCCCATCTAATAATATAATAGCATATTCAGAGCATTTAAAGACCTATTTAAAGGAAAATATTCAATTAAGATGTGAACATAAAGCAGATAGTAAATATGTTATGGTCGGGGCAGCCTCAATTCTAGCAAAAGTTACAAGAGATAGAGAGATAGCAAAGTTAAAAGAAATCTACGGTGATTTTAATTCAGGATATCCTTCTGATTTACAAACTATAGAATTCTTAAAAGAAAATTGGAATAAGTATCCAGAAATTTTTAGAAAAACTTGGGCTACATATAAAGAAGTTGCGAAGATAAAAAAACAAAAAAACTTGGGTGAATTCTAAATTTATCAAATGCGGGTGTCGTTAACTTTACAGCTCACCTCAAAGATAAATTTATATATCTTCTTTTCTAATTAAATATATGGAAGAACAAAGAAAATTATATGAAATTTTGGTGCAAAAGAATGATGTTACTTGGCAATCTATAATTCAAGATCTAGTAAAAAAAGGGGAAATAGATCCTTGGAATATTGATATCAGCTGGATATCTCAGGAATATTTAAAAGAGATTAAAAAGATGCAAGAAATGAATTTTTTTATTTCTGGGAAGATGATTTTAGCCTCTGCAATATTATTAAAATTAAAAAGTGAAAAACTATTAAATGAAGATATTGCATCTTTAGATCATATTATGTTTCCAAGCGATAATATAGACGAATTAGATGATTTCTTACCAAATGAACAAAAAAAATTGGAATTTATAGATAACCCGAATTTAACAATAAGAACACCACAGGCTAGAAAACGAAGGGTTAGTATTGCAGATTTAATTTCTGCTTTAGAACAGGCTTTAGAGATAAATACTAAGAGATTATTAAGAAAAGAAGAAGCAGAAAGGATTCCAACTGATTTAATGATTCCAGAAAAAAAGATTGATATTAATAAATTAATAGAAGAATTATTTGAAAAAATTATTATATATTTAAAAGAAAAAAACGATCTTAAATTTAATAATTTATTAAGTGAAAAACCAAATAGAGATGAAATTATTGGGACTTTTGTTCCATTATTACATCTAGATAATCAGCAAAGAATTAAATTAGAACAAGAAAAACATTTTGGAGAAATAAATATTAGAATAAAGTAAGAATAAAAGATGTATTTTTTTCAGCTTTTAGGGAATGAACAGCATTTTCTTTCATAAATATAAATATATTTGGTTTCATTTTAATATTCTTTCCTTCTAAGCAAAAAATTCCTTTTCCTTCGATTACATATATATATCCTTCTCTTGTTGATGTATGTTCTGAAATCTTTGTTTTAGCAGGCATACAGAATAAAGTTATATCTATTTTACTAGCCTTATGTATTGTTTTGCTTAAAATACCCTCTTTAGGATACTCTATTATTTTTGATATATCTTTCATTGAATTCATTTTTTTCCTTCGAATGATTTAATAATACCATAATAATATTTCATATCTTTTTCTTTTTGTTCTATTAGTTTAAATTTTGATAAGATTTTATTTTTAGTATTAGTACTAAATGCACTATCTGCCATTGGATATAAAATGTTATCTTCTTTAAATATATGTTCTTTTATTATACTAATATAACCCTTTACACCTTCAATTAATTTAGTCTTATTTTTTTCTTTCAAACCTGCTTCAATTAATTTAAGATTTTTTCTTCCCTCATCATGTTCAAATAACATTTGTTCTACTGGATTGCAATGTACGCACCCTTCTTCTGCACATTTGTTAAATTCTTTAAATAAAATATCTTCCTCTTTAGCATGATGGAATTTATCAGCATAACCCCTAATGAATTTAATAATCTTTTCAAAAAAATCTGTGTCAATTTCTTTATTTTTTAATTCTTTAAGTTCTTTTTCTAATCTTTCAACAACAATTAATATATTTTCATGTTCTTTTATTAATATTTTTAAAGCATCTGAATTAACCATTTTTTGCCCCCTTTTTACATGTTTTACAGTATTTTCTTATGTGTTCTTCTATAATATTAAATAATGGTATAATTGTCTCGTTATTTAAGGAGTAAATTCTTTGTTTATTTTTCTTTTTAACTCTCACAATACCACAATCTAATAGTGTTTTTAATGCGTGTGAGACCTTACTCCTTTCTTGGTTTAATGAATTTGATAAGTCATTAACATTCATTTGTTTTTCTTTAATTTTAAAGATAATTTCCATTTTTAATCTGGTTCCTAATGTTTCAAAAAACATGTAACACTTATCTTTCATACGTGAATTTAAATTCACATTTCTTTATAAAGTTTTTTATAAAATCGTATGGTGATACATCAATTCTTACAAAAACCAGAACTTGCTTATCCCGCAGTCAATCAAAGACATGATTCCCAAAGAGCATATTTGTTTCTTCGTTGAGGAGTTTGTTGAAACGCTGGATTTCTCCGGCTTTGACTTGATTTACGCTGATGCTAGCCATCATCCTCGAATCCTGCTCAAAACAATCATCATAGGTATGCTGTTCAGAATATGAAGTTCACGAAAGTTAGCATCTGCAAGAAGAGAAAGCTTCATTTTTATGTATCTGACTGAGAAAGTTGACCCTGATTTTCGGACTATCTCCAGATTCAGAAAAGACCTTGTGGCCTTAAAACGATGAGGTTTATAAGTTGGAGATATGATAATCACCAATTTGTCTCTATATATACAATTAGGTATTCTTGTAGAACTTCCATCAGTAGTTAAAAGATTTATAAATAGTTCTGAATTCTTATCAGGACTAATTGTGTCTTGAAAAATACATCCTGATCCTTCAATTTCCTGAAGTAATTCAGTCAACGATTTATTTACAATTACCCTACAATCATATGAACATTACCCATTATAAATCTTTCTATTATTACTACTTCTTAGATACAATATAACTAAGAAACATTTAAATAGTTCACAAAATGAACAATATTATACAAAAAATGAACAGTAATTTATTTGGAAAAGGGAAGGAAAAAATATTAGAATGTTTCTATATAAATAGGAGTAAAGAGTTATATTTCAGCGAGATTCTAAGAGAAACAAAACTCACGCAAAATACTACGCTAAAGCATCTTAAGAATCTTCAAGAAAATAATCTTGTCATATCCACTAAAAAAATCGGCAATACTTTTTATAAAATTAACCCAAAAAATCCTCAAATCTATTCAATTTTCTCTTACTTCGACTTCAAAAAACTCAACAAACTTCCTTCAGAAAGAAAAAGAGCAATAATAGAATTCTTAGAAAAACTTGAAAATAAACCGCTTATCGTTTTAGTTTTTGGTTCAACAGCGAAAGGTACATTTGGAAAAGAAAGCGACATAGACCTTCTTCTCATATATAATAAAAAAGAATCTGAAAATAAGGAGTTAAAAAAAGAAATAGAAGCAACAACCGGAACAAATATCCAAACATTTATAATCGATTTTGACTACTTCAAAGAACAGCTCTTAAAACAAGAGGATAATATGATTATTCATGCAATCAAAACAGGATTCATAATCTCTGGACATTATATCTTTTACAAAGAGGCATTAAAATGAAAAAACTTTGGGAAATTTGGTTAGACAATATAGAAAGAAGAGAGAAAGATTTTGAAAATTATCTCAAAAATAGAAAAATCAAGAAAGAAATAGAAATTAAAGAACTTGTGCAAGGGCATCTCGAAAAGACAGATCATAATTTGAAGTTTGTCAAAGCAACTCTTGCTTTGGAAGAATTCAATGATTGGGCAATTGTAAGTTCATATTACTCCATTTATCATGCTTCACTTGCTTTATGTGCTCTAAAAGGATATTCAACAAAAGACCATCTTGCTACGCTTTTAATTCTTATTAAAGAGTTTTATCAAACGAAATTGAACAGAGAAGAAATTGAGATGGTTAATAAAACAACTCTAGAAAAAGAACAAGTTCTCTATTATATTGAAGCAAAAAACAAGAGAACAAAGGCAAGTTACTCGACTCAAAAAATTTTTAATAAAGATGAGGCAGAAATATTGCAACATAAGACAATTGCTTTTACGAACAAAGTAAAAGAAATTATTGATTCATTTAATTTGTAAAAATCTTCTCGCCAACCCCCTAAAACCCCAAAGATACTTTCTAGCCCACCTCTGTGGATATAGTTTTTTAGTCATAGCGACCACCTTATGTTGAAGATGGTTGTTTGTTCTATAAAGGTTTCTCATGTTAACGGAACTTCTCTTAAACATTTAGGCGTAAGCCTACCTCTGAAAGAGAAAAAGGTTTAAGTTGGAAGTTCCACGTGAGAAACCCCCAGCTTTAACTGAATTTATTTTATGAGCATGTCATTTTGTTGTTTGTGTAAAACTAAAGAATCTGAAATCCAAAATAAAATTCCTGAATTTAATATAGATCTAAATGTTCTTTAATAAATGTATTCATATGTAGCTGCATATTTAATCCTGGATCTAAATATTTAGCCTTATAAAAACGATATCTTAATACAGGAAACATAACATTCCCAAATAACCACTGTGTAAATTTAGTTTTATCCCATTTTTTTGTATAATCTAGAATTACCCTTGAATCTGTCAAAATTAACCCATTTCCCTTAAATAAACTATTAATTGCTTTTAATTTTTCAAATTTTAAAGATATTGTCAACTCGTGTTTTGCAAAATCATCAAATGCTCTAAAACCTTTAATTTCAAATTCCATTTCTTGGCCATATTTTCCAGGTGATTTTATTTTTTGTTTCGCCTCTCCAAAAATATAACCATTTAATTCTAATTCTGTTTTTATACCTTTATATAGGTTATGAATAGCTACTTCTTTGTTAGTAAATACAATTACTTTTGTTTCTTCTGTTATTTCTATCATGATTAAAAGACATTTTTTCTCATTAATAAAATTTCCGTTAAATTTTTATAATTTTTTAATACTAATAAATTATGAATTTAAAAGAATTAAGGGAAAAAAATATCTTTAAAACAAAAGAAGATCTAAAAAAAAGTGTAAAGGATGATGTTTTAGTTATACAAACGGTGCATTTAATTGATGATTTGTTGCTTATTATTAATAAATTAACAACTAATTTGAGAGAAAGATTTGAATTAGAATTTGGTTCTGCTAAAAATACGCTAGATTTTTTTTCTGAATTAGACAAATTTAATTTTAAGAATAATGAAGAAAAGGAAAGAATCTTTATATTAAAAAAAGTAATAAATAATCTAGTTGAATTTAAAGATTCTGAAGAGAAATATTTAGGAATTTTAATGGGAAGATGTTGCAATAATTTAACTAATATTTGTGGCAGTTATATTGGCGCAAAATTAATTCTTATAGCCGGTGGTTTAGAAAATCTAGCTAAAATGCCTTCTTCTAAAATTCAGGTTTTGGGTGCTGAAAAGGCTCTTTTTAGGCATTTAACATCAGGAGAAAAACCCCCTAAATTTGGAGTTATATTTGCTCATGAAACTATTTCAACAAGTCTTAAAAAAGGCAAGGCTGCTAGACAATTGGCTTCTAAAATATCTATAGGTGTAAAAAAAGATTATTACGGTAAAATTCCTTTATAAAGTGGTTTTGAGTATTTAACTCTCCTATAGTAATGTTATGTCTCTTATATATTACTCTTATCCAAAACTTTCTGTAGTTTAATAATTTAATTCAGAATAGTTTTTTAAATTTTATTATTTATCTTATTATATGACTTGGTATGGTAGGTGTATATTTTTAAGTTGGTATTGTGATATTGGGACTTGTAAATTTTGTTACAGATCTACACAAAAGAATAGAATTAAAAATGCGCAAAATGCTAGAAGATCTAGGGAATCAATAGTAGTAGAGACACTTTTAGCTCGGGAACTAAAATGGAGGATTGAATTTTTAACTGGGGGTTATAGGATATATTCTTTTGAAGAGATTAAAGCCTTCTGTAAATTAGTTTCAGATATATATGGAGAGAAGATTTGGATTAATTTAGGTGTGTTAAATAATCAAGAAATCGAGGAATTAAGACCTTATATTATAGGGGTTGTTGCATCTATAGAATGTGTTAATGAAAACTTACATAGAATGGTTTGTCCAGATAAGGAGATTAAACCTTATATTGAGATGTTAAAGGGCTTACATGACTTAAAAAAATCTATTACTTTAGTTATTGGTTTAGGGAATGAAAATAAAGAAGATGTTTGGGATTTTGTTGATAATTTGGGTCTAGATAGAATAACCTTTTATGCCTTAAAACCTGTTAAAGATACAACTTATACCTCTGGTCCAAGTACTGAAGAATATGTTACCTGGATTAAGGATTGTAGGATTAGATTTCCTAATCTAGAGATAATTGCTGGGATTACATTAAGAAGGGTTCATGAGGTGGATTTATTGTTGAAGGCTGGTGCAAATGCAATTACTAAATTCCCTATAACAAAGGTCTTTGGCTCTGATAAGGCTAAAGAATTCGTTGAAAGGGCCTTAAAATGTGGACCTTTTGAAAGTGAATTAGTTAAATTACCTAAAATAAATTGGGAGCAAAAGATTAATGAATTGAATATAACTAAAGAATTGAAAGAAAAAACAAAGATACTTTTGAATAGTTATTTGAAAAAAATGGGTTAAAAAAAATATATATTAATTTTTTATAAAATTTATAAGATCGTTAATTACTTCTACTCTATGCAACTAAAAAAGGATAAAGATCTATTATTAATTGATATGATTCAATCGGGTATTTATACTCAACAAGAATTAGCTGATTTTTTTGGTTTAAAAACTAGACAAGGAATACACTCGCTTCTTAAAACTAGAAATTTATTACATACTTATAATGGAAAAAGGGAAGAATGTTTGACTAAACGAAAAATAGAACGAATTAAAAGAAAAAGAGATGAAAGGAATAAAAGACATTTAGCTAGACAAGATGAAATTAAAAATAGAAGGAATATATTAAGTTGTGTTTATTCTATGGGAACACTTGCAGAACAAAATGCAATAGATTATATTTTATCTTTAAAAACAGCTAGAAGTAGAGTCAGTTATGATACTATTGTTGGAATATTTAGAGATTATCACGAGGCAGAAGAGTCTAGTCTTGTTATTTCTAATCAAGAATTAGGTTCTAGATATGGTGTTTCTGGGGTGCATGTTTTAAATATGTTAAGGATTGTTGGTTTGAGAAGCTTAGTAACGAGAAGAACATTAGATGACTATGTTGCAGCTTAAATAAATTCTTTGATTTTTTCATAGTTATTTACTGCTATGTTATACGTATGATGTGCTGAGCATGTTGGATTTAAATAGGATTTATTATTAATAATTGTTTTATACTTTGTCAGGACATATTCAATATCTTTTTTTTGGCATGTTTCTATTTGAGAATAAGCTAAAAAAAACTTATTGTTTTTTGAAGCAAATTCTTGTATCTCTAATGCTTTTTTGGGGTTTCTATAGAAAATAAGATTATCTTGCCATTTGCCCATTAAATATATCTCATCTAAACCACCATCAGAAATAAAAAATAGTTGTGGTATTGCTTGTCCTTCTTCTGCAAAATTCCCATAATTTTCTATTGTTTCTATTTCTACTAGGTTTAGAATAAATAATTTATTCTCTTTCTGAAAGTCTTTATAGATTGTTTCTAAATAAATTAATAATTCTTTTTGCCAATCTTGATTATTTTTAAACTGATCTAATGCTGTTGCATAATTTCCTATTGGTTCTAAAGAAACAGCGTCTAAAAATAATCCATCAAATCCATCCTCTTTCACTTCTTTTAGATATTGTTTTTTTACATAATTTATAACTTCTTTATTTTTTATATTTAATAGATAACAGTTTGATTTTGCTGCATTGTCATTAATTTTTTCGTTATTATTCGTAGTAAACCAATTGTTTTTTGCTTGATTATAACCCTCTATTGTTGTGTCTGCTGTATCTATACCATCACATAAGAAAAATGATTTATATTCTAATAAAATAATATTTGGATTTGTTTTTTTAATAATTGAAATTTTATCTTTGTTTATTGAGTGCATAATTAATAAATCATATTTCATTGCTAAATCTATTGCTTTTTCTTCTGTTAATTTTTCATATATTGGAAAGAATAATTTTATTTCTTTATTTAATTCTTCTTTTGGGTAGAACAAAATTAAACCTAAAATGAGAATAAATATTATTAAGCCGATTATTATATCTTTCATTAATTTTTTGATACCAAACCATTTATATTCCTTTCTGAATATTACTTAAAGATTTATATCCTCTTTCCTTAAACTAGTTTATTATGTTAACAAAATAACAGTAGTGGTCTAAAATTCTCTTTGTGCCCTTTCTAATTCACTTAAATTTCCAATATCAAACCAATCCTCTTTAAAAATGTAACCGTATATATTCTTTTTTTTAATTAAAAATGAAATAAAATCACCCATTTTATCCATTGGTAAACCTAGGTTCTTATATTCTTTAAATAATTTTGTGGACTCTTTATCAAAGATATAACACATTGTTGCCGATAAAGTTGTTTTTGGATCTTGTGGTTTTTCTATAAAATTAATAATTTTATTGTATGCATCTAAGGTAATATTTCCAAATTGTTTGGCTAAATTAAGATCTTTTACATCAAAAACAGCAACAACTGGGGAGTTTTTTTGTTTATAAAAGTCATAAAATCTTTCTAAAGAGAATTTGAATAAATTATCCCCTGCAATAATCATAATTTCTTCGTTATATATGTCAAAATGATCTAGAGCAAAACAAATATCACCGATAGCACCTAGCCTATCTGAATTACTTGTAGTATTATCATTTAATATTTTAAAATTTTTATTCCATTCTAAAAAATTTTTATAATATTTGTTGTTAGTAACTATAATGATATCTTCAACCTCTATCCCACTTAATTTATCTATTATATAGTCTAAAATGGTTTTATCTTTAACTTTAAGTAAATGTTTTGGTTGATTTTCTGTTAATGCTGAAAGCCTTGTTGCATAACCAGCTGCTGGAATAATAACATACATAAAATCTTAAAGTTAAAGTGGTTTATATTCTTTTCCAAATGGACAAAAAACAATATTTGTTTTCCATGAATCAGGATTATCTATTTCTTCATTAAAACCATAAGATTCATAAAATTGTAATATACAATATGTAGAAAGTGGACCATGACTAAACATATATCCCTCTAAAAGAAAATCAGGTGGATAATATGTTGGTATTTCTATAGTTTCATTCCCTATTTGAATTGCATCTACTAATTCAATTGTTCTACACATTAAACATCTTCTGGCTATTTTATATTCATCTGACAAAGTGAGATTTAATAAGAGAAAACTTTTATAAATCTATTTAATTTTGATTATATTGTGGGTGATCTAGAACTAATAGAAAAGGCAAAAAAAGAGGGTATTGAATTGGTTTTTGATAGATATAATAAACAAAAACCATTATGTAATTTTGGTTTAAATGGAACATGTTGCAAAAATTGTCATCAGGGACCTTGCAGAATTATACCTGGCAAATCTGAACGTGGCATTTGTGGTGTTAATGCTGAAACCATTATTGCTAGAAATTTGGTAAGAATATGTGCTTCTGGGGCAAGTTCTCATGCTGATCATGCAAGGGAAATGCTTATTGCTTTATATAAAATTGCTGAAAAAAAACATAATCATTATTCCATTAAAGATGAAAAAAAACTAATATTTCTGGCTAAAAAATTAGGAATCAATAATAGAAATAAAGAAATAATCGCTAAAAGATTAGTAGAAGAGGGTCTAGAGGATTTCAGAAGACAAGAGGGGTTATATCATAAAAAAGAGGGAGATTATTTAAATTGGCTAAAGATAAGAGCAAATAAAAGATTAATAAAAAAATGGCAAAGATTAAACATTTTGCCAATTAATTCTGATTTAGAGACTTCTCATGCCTTACATCAAACAACTATGGGAAATGATGCTGATCCCATTCATTTATTATTAACAGTTTTAAAATTGGGTTTAGTTGATGGTTATTCTGGTTTAGTTTTGGGATCTGATATTTCTGATATTGTTTTTGGTGTACCGCATTTAGTTAAGAGTACAACTAATTTTGGAAGTCTGAGGGAGGATTCTATTAATATTATTGTTCATGGACATATTCCATTCATTGGTTCTAAAATAGTTGAATGGAGCAAAAAATTAGAGAAAGAGGCTAATGGGGTTGGAGCTAAAGGTATTAATGTTGTTGGGATGTGCTGTACAGGTTCTGAATTATTAATGAGACAAGGAGTGCCATTTATAGGTCATTTAGTACAACAGGAATTAGCTATAGTCACTGGTGTAGCTGATGTCGTTGTGGTTGATATTCAATGCATATATCCCTCTTTACAAGATATTGCTAGCTGTTATCATACAAAATTAATTACTACAGTTGATTTTGTTAGAATTCCTGGAGCAATGCACATACCTTTTAAGGTAGAAGATGCTGATATATCCTCTAAACTTATTATTAGAGAAGCTATTAAAGCCTATACTAAAAGAGGAACTAAAATTTTTATTCCTAAGGAAAAAAATGATGTTATTGCTGGTTTTTCTGTTGAATCTATTAAAGATTTATTCTCTAAAATCAATAAAAATAATCAATGGCAGGTACTGGTTGATTATTTGAAAAAAGGTAAATTAAAAGGGGTTGTTGCAATGGTTGGTTGTACTAATCCTAAGGTAGATAATAGTATTCATGAAGAAATAACTAAACTATTACTAAAAAATAATATTTTAGTTATAGGGACTGGATGTTGGAGTCATGTTGCTGCTCAAAATGGATTAATGAATATGAGTGCTTTAAAATATTGTGGTGATGGATTAAGAGAATTTTTAGGTCTTTTAAAAGAAAAGAATAGGGTAGATATACCCCCTTGTTGGCATATGGGAAGTTGTGTAGACTGTGGTAGGATAGGGGTATTTTTCAGTGAGATAAGTGAATACTTAAATAAGGATTTGTCTTCTTTGCCTTTTGTAGTTTCTTCCCCTGCATTTGCTACTGAAAAGGCATTTTCTATAGCATCTTATTTCTTAGCAATGGGTTTAAATGTTCATATTAATCCTGTTCCTCCAATTTATGGTAGTCCTAAGATTAGTAAATTCTTAACTCAGGATTTAGAAAAAGTAATAGGGGGAAGAATTTTATTAGGGGATAATGCTAAAAAAGCAGTAAATGAAATCTTAAAAATAATCCATTCTAAAAAATTAGGGTAATTGTATGTTATTTGTTCTGCAAGACTTTCTACTTTAATTCTTTAAAGTTATTCGCACGATTGTTTCAAATATAGTTAATTTTAAATAAAATATGGTATTAATAAAATAATGGGGGTGAATTTATGGCGTGTAGATGTTGTGCTCCAAAAAAAACAGTAAAAAAAATAAAGAAAAAGAAATGATTATACAATAATATCCATCTTATTTTTTAATTCTATATTATTTACTAATTCACTACCAATACCTTTTCCAAGATAATAGCTTGTTAATTTAAAAAAATCAAGTATACTTTTTTTCTCTTCAATTCTTTCTAGCTTGTATTCTCCAATAATTTCTTCCATATCTTTTTTAGCTTTATTAGTATCTCCAAATTCATCAATTAGTCCAAGATCTTTTGCTTCTATACCTAAATAAAATTGTCCATCTGCAAGACTACGAACAACATCTACATCTAATTCTCTATTTTTTGCTACCTCTTCAATAAAATATTCATGAATAATATCTATTTTTTTTTGCATTATTTTTTCTTCTTCTAGGCTTAATTTTTTAAATGGGGATCCTATGTCTTTATACTCTCCCCCAACCAATCTTTCATAACCAACACCATATTTATCAAATAAACCGCTAAATTCCAAATAAGAACCAATTACACCAACACTCCCAGTGATAGACATAGGCGAAGCATATATCTTATCAGTAGCACTTGCAACCCAATATGCTCCAGAGGCCCCTACTTCCCTTATTACTGCATATTTAGTTTTATTTAACTCTTTAATAGCATCAGCTATTTCTTCAGATCCTATTACACTTCCACCACCACTATTTATTTCAATAATTACACCTTTAACATTTGATGCTGCATTTATCTCTCTAATTTTTTCTGCAAATGTCAAAGAAGATAAACTACTGCCCCCAAATAAATCAGTAGATCCCCCGCTAGTTATAGTTCCCTCTAATGGCAAAACAATTATCTTTTCACCTATAACATCTTGATCCTTCTCTAAAAACCAACTAATACTGAAAGTTACTAAAAATAAAAATAAAACTATTATTATTGCATTTTTTATCTTATTTAGATTCATTTTCTTCACCTACATATGTTCCACTAAACTTCTCCATTAGCCTTTGAGACGATTTAAATAATAACATATAAGCTATATCAATGAGTAATGCTAAAAAGAAGGGTTTAGTCAAATTTCTTATTAGAACTTGTCCGAATTTTAATTTTCCAAATAAACTTCTTATCTCTAATCTCATTATCATTTTACCTATGGTTTGATGTAATTTAAATTCAAATAATATCCAGTATAATAAGTTTATTAATGCTATAATTAAGCTAAAAATAGCAAGTTCTTTAGTAGCAGAAGAATTTGTAAATAATTCTTTTAAATCCAAATTTTTCCATGGTAAAAATTTATTAAGTGGAAACAAGATAACAAAATTAATTATTAACATATCAATAAAATAAGCTATCACCCTTTTCCAGATATTAATCTTCTTTTTTATCATATTATCCAGTTTAATATTTTTTCTTTATAAAAGTATCCCCACTCCAGGACTCGAACCGGGAACCTCATGGTTTTGGCTATCTGTTTTTCATTTATGGCAACAGCCTAATCAAACAGTGAATTTATCTACAGCCATGCGCTCTACCATTGAGCTAAGCGGGGATAAATTTTTTATAAAATAAGAATATATAAATTTATCTTTTAATTGAGCTGTTAAGTTAACGTCTGGAATTTTGGACAAAAAAATTAAGGTTTCTTAACAACCAGCTTACTTTTCTTAATTTCAGCTTCTAATTCTTGAGCATTTGCAATTTTTACAAGAAAAATTATTACTCTATTAGTTTCTTCAGATTAATTATTAATATCGATTAATTCTATATGAATTCCCAGACAACCATATTTCTCCTCGTCCTCTTTAGAATAACATTCCATGATATCTTTTAGTTGCTCATTTAATGTAGTCCCATTAGGATGCCCAAACATAGAATAATGAAAGCTTGAATATAACTCCTCAAATGTCCCAAATTTTGAGAGTCCACAACTTTAACAAATATCTTCTTATTAGGGGGCTATTAATCAGTGAGAATCCGATTTCATCGCCTATCGACACCTCCTGCCTTTTTTCATCAAATAATCTAACCTCAATGATTTTTCTTCCCTCTTTAATTCTAAAAAAAGATTCATTAAATAATTTCATTTGGCGTCTCATAAAGATCCAACCTCTTTATCCAATTTGAATAAAAATTCCCTAGTCTTCTCAAAAGCAATCTTCCTCATTGAGATATCGTTTTTTTCTTCATTAGTCATCTCTGCAAAGGTTTTATCATATCCTTCGGGCTGAAAGATCATGTCCCATCCAAATCCATTTTCTCCCCTCGGTTCTTCACATATCTCTCCTTTAATTATTCCACTAAAGATACGAAATTCATCTCCATCGAAATAGCCGATACTTGTTTTTGCATAAGCTTTTCTGTGCCCCATATTCTTGAGAATTTTGACAATTCCTTTATTGCCAACAGATTTAAGAACCCATTTAATTAGTGCTCCAGGAAATCCATTCATAGATTCAAAATAAAGCCCGGTATCTTCTATGATAATTGGTCTTTTTACCTCTTCATACGCTTTTCTTGCTTTATACTCTATTATATTATCCACTTCAATATCTTGTATTTCAGGCACATCAACTTCTATACCCTTAACTTCAAAACCCAAAATTTGAGATGCTTCCTTTAACTTATTTTTATTGCCTGTCACAAATAATAAATCCATAGGAACATAATAACAATGAAATTTATAAACTTAATTGATTTAGGATAATAATGAAACTAGTTTATTGTGCCATACCATCAAGAATGCATGTAAAGTCTTCTCTTATTATGGATTGTGTGGAATCAGAAAAATGTGCTCCATTTAATCCTTTAGTTGCATTTCCGCTTGAACGTTTTGAATTCGGTTCTGTTGGAAGAGAAGAAACAATGAACTATTGCAGGAAATTAATTGATTTATGTGATGAGTTTTGGATTTTTGGTTTGTCTAAAGGGACAATAGAAGAAATTTCTTACGCTATAAAAATTAAAAAGCCGATAAAAATTAAAAAAGAATTTGACGATGAATGGGAAAAGAGAAAAATTGATTTCTCAGAAGAAATTAGTTACTGGGTGGAATGAAACAGCTTTAAACATTCATCTCTCATGAAACCTCTGATTAAAAATAGATTTTCTTCGGTATTATCTATTAAATATTTAGGATGGACGTCTATGGTTCTCCATAACCATTGACTGCTAGGATGAGATTTTCTGTAATCCGCCATATCTTCTATATAAGTTCCTGAAATAATTCCATCCATTTTAGCCCAAATTGCTGCGGATGTACACATTGGGCAAGGCTCATGAGTCGAATAAAGAACCACGCCCTCTAAATGTCTTGAGCTAGTAATTTGTGTAGCTTTTCTTATTGCGACTATCTCTGCATGGGCAGTCGGATCATTGTCTATTTTTACTTTATTCTCACCAAGCGTGAATATTTCTCCATCTCTAACTGTTAAAGCTCCTATAGCATAGTCTCCCTCCCCTCTTGCTAGATAAGCCATCTTAATGGCTTCTTTCATGATTTGTTCATCCGGTTTGTATTCCATTTAAAATAAATTCCTAACAACATTTATAAACTTTTGTAATTGCGAAGTTACATGAGATATAATTTCATAAGCTTTGAAGGAATTGATGGAACAGGAAAATCAACAATTGTTGAAAAGATTGCTCGCGAAATAATTAACGTTGGAGGTAAGCCTTATCTTACCAGAGATCCTGTGAGAGATGTTGAGCCGTGGAAGAGCTTATACAGCATATTTGAAAAATCAGAAAAGATAGATAAATTAAGTGAAGCATTGCTATTACTCTCTTCTAGAATAGATAACTCTAGGAAAAGACTTGAACCTGCATTAGCTAGAGGAGAAACTATTGTGGCAGATAGATTTCATGATAGTTGGTTTGCATATCAAAGTATTAGATTATCAGACAATTTTGGAGATGAGAGAAAAGCTTTAGATTATTTAGTTTCGCAACATCAAAGTTTAGTTGATCAAGACATATTATTGGAACCTGACAGAACCGTTTTATTAAGAGTTAATCCAGAAACATCTATGAAAAGGGTTAATGAAAGAACAACTAAAATAACCAAATCAAAGTACGATGTCCTTGAATTTCAAAAGAAAGTTTCTAATCAATATGACATCATTGCCAACATGTTTAAAGATAGAATCGTAGTAATTGATACAGGAAATAAAAATTTGGAGAGAGTAAGTGAAGAAGTTATGAGCGTTTTAGGATTTGCCCAACATTAGTTCTTTTATTCCCTGAAACATAAGAATTCTCTGCAATAATGTAACGCTGTTCCCAGTCTGCATGTTTTGTGATTCCAATTCTTTTTGTTATTAGAACATCAAAATCTATTTTGTCATAAGGTTCAATTATATACATTTCTGACTCTAAACTTTTAAGGTCTATACCATATTGGTCTAGATTAATCTTAAATGATTGGCAAAGCTTTCCAGGGCCATTGCATAAATCTTCTATTCTGAAATGAGGTCTTTTTCTCCTATTTTCTTTTAGATAATCATGGTAGTTGAGGGGCTCTAATGCTCTAATTAAAACACATCCAGGAGAATTCTCTGGTTCTGCGACTACATTTAGGCAATGATGTGCTCTTAGTCTGAAGATATAAGCATGTCCGGATGGTCCATATAAAATCTGCGTCCTATTTGTTTTTCCTGCCACCGCATGAGCAGCTTCATCATGCTCCCACAAATAAGCCTCCACTTCAACAATTCTTCCAAGCAACTTTCTTCCATCTACTCTTCTAACAAAAATTTTCCCAAGTAAATCAACAGCAACTTCTTCTGTTTTTCTATCATAAAACTCTTCTAAAAGTAAAACGTCTCTAGGCATAATTGTTATTTAATGAGAGCCTATTTATGCTTTTTGTTTTTCTATGAATGATAGAAGTTCTTCTGAAGCTCTGCAATAGCTCATTGGAGGTCTAAAAAGAGGAACTTTATTGATTGGGATCGCTTGTTGATATTTTTTAGGATTAGTAACTTTAAATGCTATCGGAAATCTCCAGATTCTAAATAAGGCATAACTTCATCTTCCTGATAGCAGACATCACCCTTTGTTTTTTCCCAAACTTCGTTAGCACTCCCACGATAAACTCTCCGATTAGTTTATTATCGGGAGCAGTAGCATATAGTATTATTCTATCACCGATATTGATTCTGCTTTTTCTTCTCCCATATTCCCAAAGAGATTTATGTTCTAACAGATTCAATCCATAGTCTTTTTTTATGCTCATTATATATGCCATCATAGATATTTCAAGAACTCTTTTTCTTAAAAAACTTATTCTTTAGGTGACGTTTACTTTACAGCTCACTTTTAATTTTCACTGGTACATATCCTATTAAATGAATAAAATTAATCTTTAAAACAAATAACTTTTTATATAAAATAAATAAAAACTTTCTAATGAATATAAAAAAAATTGGTGTAAGAAATATTATTTTATCAGAATTTAATCAAGAAAAAAGTATGTTGAATATAGAAATAAATTTTGAAGATAATGAACCAAAATTATTTTATACAATTGCCCTAAGCACTCCAGAACAAATGACACAAAAAATATTAAATTATATTAAACAAGAAAAAACACCTATAGAGGATGATAATGAATTTCTTAATGGCTACTATTCATTGGCTATTTTAAATAGAGAAGATGTAGAAGCAATTTTAAAAAGATCACTTGCATATCTATTGCAAAGATTCAAAAATATGAAAAAAACAACAAACGCAAACGAATATATTCGCCTATACAATCAATTTAAAACTATCAAAGAAACACTTTATGATAGAATTGGTTTTAGACCACAAATAAAATATACTTCTAAAAATGAAAAAAGATATTAATACTACTTAGTTATATATAAAAAAATTGAAGGAGGCAAAAAATGGATAAGATTAAAATAAAAATTATTATCGGAAGTACTCGTCCAAATAGGTTTAGTGAGAAACCAGCCCATTGGATATTTGGAGAGTTAAAAAAGAAAGAAGGTATTGAAACAGAAATTTTGGATTTAAGAGAGTATCCTATGCCTTTTTTTGATTCTATCACACCACCTATAATGGCAAATGGAGAATATGAAAATACAATTGTACAAAACTGGGCTAAAAAAATAAAAGATGGCGATGCTATAATTATTGTGACCCCGGAATACAACCATGGTTACCCTGCTGTACTCAAGAATGCACTTGATGTAATTTTTATAGAATGGAATAAAAAAGCAGTTGGTTTTGTAAGTTACGGTGGAGTTGGTGGGGCCCGTGTTGTAGAACAACTCAGAGAAGTTGTCATTGAATTACAAATGATACCTATTAGAAATGCTATCAATATTCCTGTAGAGGTATTTATGAGAGCAATGAAAGAAAATATTCCAGTAAATCCAGAGATTTTCGAGCCTGTAAGACATGGGTTTATGGGAGATTGCGTGGAAGCATTTTTTGATGAACTTATCTGGATAGCTAAAGCACTTAAAACAGCTAGGGAATCCAATAATTAAAATTTTCTTTTTTTACTGACTTAAATTGTAGAAATTATTAAAAACAGATAAATTTTTAAAAAAAAAATTAATCTAATTCATATGGATAGAAAAGAATTAATTAAAAAATATATAGAGTTTTATAAATCAAAAAAGCATAAAGAAATAATTAACTTTTCTTTAGTCCCAGAGAATGATCCTACTGTTCTGTTTACAACAGCAGGTATGCATCCACTTGTTCCATTTTTATTAGGAGAGAAACATCCCTTAGGAAATAGATTATGCAATGTTCAGAGATGTATTAGAACAGGAGATATAGATGAAGTAGGGGATAGTTATCATCATACCTTCTTTGAAATGCTAGGAAATTGGTCATTAGGAGGTTATTTTAAAAAAGAAGCTATAGAATATTCCCTTGAATTTCTAACTAAAGTTCTAAAAATTCCAATAGAAAAGCTAGCAATAACATGTTTTAAAGGGGATGAAAATGCACCAAGAGACGAAGAAGCAGCTAAAATTTGGATGTCATTAAATATACCAAAAGAAAGAATTATTTTTCTACCTAAAGAAGACAATTGGTGGGGGCCAGCCGGTTTAACAGGTCCATGCGGTCCATGTACAGAAATATTCTATTGGAAACCAAAAAATAAATCTACACCAAAAATTTTTGATCCTAAAGATAAAAATTGGGTAGAACTAGGAAACAATGTTTTAATGGAATACACCAAAGATAATAAAAACAATTTTATTATTGCTGAACAAAAAAATATAGACTTTGGAGGGGGAGTAGAAAGAATACTAACTGTACTAAACAAATTAGAAGATAATTATTTAACAGATTGCTGGCAGCCTATAATAAAGGAAATAGAAAAAACATCAAAAAGAGAATATAAAACAAATGAAAAGGCAATAAGAATAATTGCAGATCATATAAAGGCCTCTGTTTTTATTATAGGCGACGGTGTAACCCCTTCTAATATTGAAAGAGGATATGTTTTAAGAAGATTAATAAGACGAGCAATTAGATATGGTAAAATTTTAGATATGAAAAATTTTACAAAAAAAGTAGCTGAATCTGTTTTTGAAATTTATTATGAATATAAACATCTAAATAAAACTAAGATTTTAGAAGAACTGGAAAAAGAAGAAAAAAGATTTTTAGAAACATTGGAAAATGGAATAAAAGAGTTTGAAAAACTAATAAAAAATAGAAAAGAATTAAATGGCAAAGATATATTTTTATTATATCAATCATATGGATTTCCATTTGAAATGACAAAAGAATTAACATTAGAGAAAAATATTCGAATAGATGAAGAAGGTTATATTTCAGAATTAAAAAAACATCAAGAGTTATCAAGAACATCATCTGCTGGTGTTTTTAAATCAGGATTAGCTGATCACTCAGAAGCTACTACAAAACTACACACAGCTACTCATCTATTAAATGCTGCTCTAAAAGAAATATTATGTGACGAAAGTATACATCAAAAAGGATCTAACATAACATCAGAAAGAACAAGGTTTGATTTTGCATTTCCCAGAAAATTAACTAATGAAGAAATAAACAAAATTGAAGATTTTGTTAATAAAATAATAAAAGAAAAAGTTCCAGTAGTAAGAGAAGAAATGAGTATTGAAGAAGCAAAAAAACAAAGAGCAAGCGGTGTGTTTGAACATAAATATACATCTAAAGTCTCTATATATATAATTGGCAACTATAGTAAAGAAATATGTAGTGGACCGCATGTAAATAATACATCAGAATTAGGACACTTTAAAATCACCAAAGAAGAAGCATCATCTGCTGGCGTAAGAAGAATTAAAGCTATTTTAGAATAGATTCGTATACATTTGAAGAAACTCTTATTATTCCTTCAAGACCCTTTCTTAATAAATATGTTTCAGATATATCATCCATTGCTAATATTAAATGATCATAATCTAAAAATTGTTTTAAAGTTATTTCAGAGAAGCGTATTCAGAATTAGATGCACCATAATAAATCAAATGTGATATTCTTTTTTTTAAAAAAATAATGTGCAACTATTCTACTAGACTCACTATCACAACTTGCAATTAATATTTTCATTCAAGAGATAGTTTTTTAAATTTTTCTAATTAGCAAGAATTATGATAAACAAATTAGCTCAAACAGATGCAGTAGATGAAGACTATTCATGGGACTTTGATGACATGGATGAAGAAGAAAATGAAGAATCTGATGAAAAAGGCATAGACTGGGAAGACGACTAACAAAAAGCTTTTTAAATGAGGTCAATCTCACTTTTATTATGAAGCGAAGCTCAAGACGTTGGAAGAAAAAAAGACAGATGCGTTGGAAATGGCAGAGAAAGAGAATGAAAAAAGAAAAGAAAAAAAGAGCCGCTAATAGATAATTTTAAATATCTGTTCTTTATTATTTTTGTTAATTCATAGTTAAAATGAATACTCTTATCTTTAAGATTGAGTATGAGAAAGCAATATTGATGTGAAATTTAAGCTTGTTCCAATCAAGCATTCATATTATTTGGTCGTACAAAACAATTCCCATTGATCCTGTGGGAGATTGCTGCTATTGGGATTCTATTAAGCCATGCAAGTCAAGGGGCTTCTTTGAAGCACCGGCATAAGGCTCAGTAACACGTCGATAATTTGCCCTTAGGTTGAGGACAGCTTCGGGAAACTGAAGGTAAACCTCAATAGAAGATTATAACTGGAATGTATTTTCTTTTAAACGCAAGGCCTAAGGATAAGTTGGCGGCTGATTAGGTAGTTGGCGAGGTAAAGGCTCACCAAGCCATTGATCAGTAGGGGGGATGAAAGTCCTAGCCCCGAGAAGGGCACTGAGATACTGGCCCTAGCCCTAAGGGGTGCAGCAGGCGAGAAACCTTTACAATGCACGCAAGTGTGATAGGGGAATCCCAAGTGTTCTACTTCGGTAGAACTTTTGCCAAATGTAAAAAGTTTGGCGAATAAGTGGTGGGCAAGACGGGTGCCAGCCGCCGCGGTAACACCTGCGCCACAAGTGGCAATCACGTTTATTGGGCCTAAAGCGTACGTAGCCGGTTTAAAAAGTCTTCTGTGAAACTGTAAGGCTTAACCTTACAACGTGCGGAAGATACTATTAGACTTGAGACTGGGAGGAGGTAGAAGTATTTTGGGGGGAGCGGTAAAATGTAATAATCCCCAAAGGACTACCTGTGGCGAAGGCGTCTATCTAGAACAGTTCTGACGGTGAGGTACGAAGGCCAGGGGAGCAAAACGGATTAGATACCCGAGTAGTCCTGGCAGTAAACGCTGCGAACTATGTGTTGCATACTTTTAGAAATATGCAGTGCCTAAGCGAAGGTGTTAAGTTCGCCGCCTGGGAAGTACGGCCGCAAGACTGAAACTTAAAGGAATTGGCGGGGGCTCGCTACAAGGAGTGAGGCGTGCGGTTTAATTGGATTCTACACCGGAAATCTCACCAGGAGCGACGGCAGAATGAAGGTCAGATTGAAGGTTTTACCTGACAAGCCGAGAGGTGGTGCATGGCCGACGTCAGCTCGTGCCGTGAGGTGTCACGTTAAGTCGTGCAACGAGCAAGACCCATATCTACAATTACCAACAGATTCTAAGGAATGACTGGGTACAATGTAGAGACTGCTTGCGTAAGTAAGAGGAAGGTGTGGGCAACGTTAGGTCAGTATGCCCCGAATCTCCTGGGCTACACGCGCGCAACAATGGTAAGGACAATAGGATGCAACTCCGAAAGGAGAAGCCAACCCCTTAAACCTTATCCTAGTTCAGATTGAGGGTTGTAACTCACCCTCATGATGTCGGAATTCCTAGTAATCGGATCTCAACAAGGTCCGGTGAATACGTCAACTAGCCTTGCACACACTGCCCATCATCCCAGCCGAGCAGGGTTTAGGTGAGAGGTAATTCTCTTGATTACACCGAACCTAAATTCAGCAAGGAAGGGCAAGTTGTCACAAGGTATCCGTAGGGGAACCTGCGGATGGATCACCTCCTATAATAATTATATTCTCACATCAATGCTTATTACTCATATTCATCCGGGCCCGTAGCTCAACGGTAGAGCACCGCCCCTGCAAGGCGGGGGTTTCGGGTTCAAAACAATCAAAAAATTGTGAACATCCCGACGGGTCCAAGTTTTAACTATGAAATAATGATGCTCTTTAACTGATAGTTAAGAGCTGATTGATGACTTCATGTTCATCTGTGTATAGTATAATTAGAGATAGTTCCACTAACCCATTAGATGGATGGCTTGGTTCATGACAGCGAAGAAGAGTGTAGCAAGCTGCAGTAAGCTTAGGGGAGGCGCAAGCAGCCTTAGAACCTAAGATTCTTCAATAGGACTTCCTCTTAGATTCCGAAAGGAAAGCGAACGTAGGGAACTGAAGCATCTAAGTACCTACAGGAAGAGAAATCAAATCGAGATATCGTTAATATCAGCGAGAAAAAACGATAAAAGGCAAACCGAATCCTTTATAGCGATATAAAGAGAAATGTGGGGTTAAGGATCTTTTTTTAGTTCTTTTTATAAAACTCGAATTTTTCTGGAATGAAAGGCCATAGAGAGTGATAGCCTCGTAAAGAATCTATAAAAAGAATGTAAAGATATCCTGAGTAAGACTAGCCGGATACCTAGTTTGAATGTAGGAGACATCAACTTCTAACCTTAAATATGTCTTGAAACCGATAGCGTACTAGTACCGTGAGGGAAAGCTGAAAAGAACCCGTAATAGGGAGTTAAAAGAACCTGAAATCTAATGGGGATAGTATGCTACTGCTTTTAGGAGTTGTAGCGTACGTTTCGAATAACGGGCCTGGGAGTGTAATTGAGTGGCAAGGGTAAATTATTAATAATGGACCCATAGGGAAACCAAATACTTGCAGTCTTTGACGAGAAGTAAAGTATGAAAGTGCTTATAGTCACTTGGTTACGACCCGAATCTGGGCGATCTAAGCCTGAGCAAGGTGAAGTAAACTTTATTGTTTATGGAGGCCTGAAGAGGTACTGTGTACAAGCGTTCTTCTGACTTGGGTTTAGGGGTGAAATGCTAATCGTGCCCAGTAATAGCTGGTTCCTGTCGAAGTAGGCCGCAGTCTAGTGTCAACAGAGATAGTTGCAGTGGTATAGCTACGGATTAAAAATTAGGGGAAGAAATTCCTCGATTTTTTGTCCAACTCAGAATGCTTCAACATCGTAGAAGTTGGCAAACGGCTGTACCGGGGTAAACTTGTACAGCGAGAGGGGAACAACCCAAGCCTATAGTTAAGGTCCTTAAATACTAACTAAGTGTTAAAGGTTAAAAAGTGTGTATACTCTAAGACAGCGGGAAGGTCGGCTTAGAAGCAGCCACCCTTTAAAGAAAGCGTAACAGCTCACCTGTCAAGAGTATATGCCTTGTAAATGGACGGGGCTAAGTTAGTTACCGATACTATAGATTACATATATTATGTAGATAGTAGACAGGTGTATTTAGAGGATAGAAGTTTGTCTTAAAGGATAAATGGACCTCTAAATAATAAGAATCCAGGCGTTAGTAGGAGCTATCCAGAGTGAGAATCTCTGGCACCGAAAGGGCAAGGGTTTCTTGGCCATGCAGATCAGCCAAGAGTTAGTCAGTCCTAACTGTTATCTTAACAGAAAAACGGGAAAGGGAAAAAGGTTAATATTCCTTTACTAATTAAATACGCGTGGCAACACAAGCTTAATTTCTGATACTTCGGGTTAGATCAACATTAATCATCGTTAATGTTAATTAAATCAAATCAGTGGAGAATCATAATGATGAGAAACTGATTAAATTTAAGAATAGCCATGCAAATGGTTTGATCAATACCTGGAGTCCGTGAAAAAGAAATTAAGAAGGATTTTAATTAACTGTACCTAGAACCGACACAGGTGTCCCTAGGTGAGAAGCCTAAGGTGTGAGGGATTAATCCAACTAAGGGAACTCGGCAAATTAGTCCCTTGTCTTCGGTCTAAGGGATCCCTGTGGTTGTATTCGTATGAATGCAACTACAAGGCGCAGTGACTAAAGGTGTCCGACTGTTTACCAAAAACACAGCTTTCCGCAAGTCCGAAAGGATGTGTATGGGAAGTCACGTCTGCCCAGTGCTAGTACCTCAAACTCCTTTTCAAGGGAGCTAAGGGCTAGTAAACGGCGGGGATAACTATAATTCTCTTAAGGTAGCGTAATACCTTGCCAATTTAATGTTGGCTTGCATGAATGGCGTAACGAGATACCTACTGTCCCTAGTTGGAACCCCCTGAATACACTATTCTGGTGCAAAGGCCAGAGACTCCTAGTGGGAAGTAAAGACCCCGTGAAGCTTTACTGTAGCTTGTTGTTGTGATATGGATTTTAATGTGTAGCGTAGGTGGTAGTTGCTAAAGCTCAGGCGCTAGTTTGAGTGTAGACATCAATGAAACACCACTCTTTAGAATTTGTATCACTAACTTTCCAAAAGAAAGGACAGCAGTAGGTGGACAGTTTGGCTGGGGCGGCACCCCGCGGAAAAGGTATCCGTGGGGCCCAAAGGTCAGCTCAAGAGGTTTAGAAATCCTCTGTAGAGTGCAAGAGCAAAAGCTGGCTTGACTGTGCTCTGAACAGCAAGGAGCTCAGAAAGGAAACTTAGGTCTAGCGAACCCTTATGCCCTCTTGATGGGGGCTAAGTATGACAGAAAAGCTACTCCGGGGATAATTGAGTTGTCACGCCCGAGAGTTCATATCTACGGCGTGGCTTGCCACATCGATGTCGGCTCTTCGCAACCTGGTCGTGCAGCAGCGACCAAGGGTGGGGGTGTTCACCCATTAAAGCGGATCGTGAGCTGGGTTCAATACGTCGCGAGACAGTATGTTCAATATCTGCTAGGAGTGTTTGGTATCTGAAGGGAAGGAGCTTTTAGTACGAAAGGAACGGAGCCTCGGTGCCTCTGGTCTATCGGTTGTCTGACAAGGCAGATCGAGCAGCTACGCACCAAGAGATAACAGCTGAAAGCATCTAAGCTGGAAACTCACCTTAAAAAGAGATACCATCTAAGAGCACTTGAAAAACACAAGGTTAATAGAATTGGGGTGTAAGTATCAAGGCAACAAGATATTCAGCCTGCAATTACTAATCGCTCAAGGAATCTTCTCTAATTATACTATACACGGTGATAACTAATCAACCCCGTTAAAAAACCAAGCTACCGTAGCATTCTTCTTATAAATAGTCATATTTACATTCTCTCCATTAATAATTGCCCTATAAATCTTAATAATTTCAATATTTTTCTCTAAATCTAAATAAAAATACTTTATTCCCTCATTAATCAATTTCATAATTAAATTTAGTTGAGCAATCTCACGGCCATTAATTAACTCTGAACCATTATAGATCCCATTAATCCTAAAAAAACCCCTTTCATCCCTCAATACTGCTTCCTGAAAATTATGTGCAAAGGTCATTAAAATAATCTTACCATGTAACAAACAAATAAATCTTTTATTAGAAAAAAAAGCAAGTTCTTTAATACTTAATTCTGGAGAAATAATCACCAAATAATTTTTATAATAAATCAAATCTATATCATTAAAAACATTAAAATTATAATCCAGATGAATCTCCAATTTTTCATTCAAAAAAGCAGGATTTCCAACTAATAAACCCTTAGGTTGTATTCTTCTAATAATTTTTTGAATAATCTTAATATCTTTATCATAAATGATTCTAGGAATATACAAAAATAATTTATCTCCTATTCTTTTTTTAATTTCATCTAAATCCAGATTAAATACATCAACATAAATAACATCAGCACCATACTCATACGCTAAAAAAGCATCTTTTTTATTATAAACCCTCACAAAAAATCTTATTTTATCATTATTCTTTATACTAGAAAACCTTGGTAAAAACAATTCTTTATTTATTCTTTTATATTTTACCTTACTAACCTTCTTTAAAGGTCTGCTAAAATAATCTACTTTTAATTTATATATCTCATCAAAATCCAAAAGAATATCATTTTTTTTATAATCTTTTTTTAAAATAACTGTTTTCAAAATACCACTCTCTTTAACAACAACCTCTTCATTCCTTTCAAAATCAAAAGATAACGAAAAATTCTTTTTACCTGCTAAAAGTCCACGATGAGAAGAAAAATCCCTTGCAAAAATAAAATCATCAAATATCTTTCCACAACAAAATTCCCTATTATATGCTAACTTAAGCTTATTCAATGCCTCTTGAGACAATTTAAACACTTTACCACTCCCAGCATATTCAATTGCAGTCTTATATAATCTAGTAACAATTGCAACATAAAAAGGTCTTCTCATTCTACCCTCAATCTTCAAGGCTGTAATCCCTATCTTAATTAATTCTGGAATCTTTTCAATCAAACAAAGATCTTTTGTTGACAAAAAATATTCATTATTGTATCTCTTTCTACATGGTTGTGCACAAGCCCCTCTATTTCCTGATCTGCCCCCTAAAAAAGAGGATAATAAACATTGTCCAGAAACTGACACACAAATAGCACCATGTACAAAAATCTCCAGTTCTTTATTTATTTTTAAATTCTTTATGTTTTCATAACCCAATTCCCTTGGTAAAATTATTCTTTCAACATTATCTCGAACAGATAATGAATTAAAAACAGAATTTTGAGTAGATAAATGAATCTTTAAATCTGGAAAATTTTTTTTAATTAAATTTATTAAACCTAAATCTTGGATTATTACTGCATCTATTCCTAACTGATATGCCTCTTTTAAATTCAAAAAAAATCTTTTTATTTCATTATTTTTAACCAAGATATTCATTGCTAAATAAACCTTAATATCATATCCATGACAAATCTCTATGGCCTTTTTCAATTCAAATATAGAAAAATTTCTTGCAAACTTTCTAGCAGAAAAATCCTTTAAACCCAAATATACAGCATCAGCTCCATTTAATACTGCAGCCTTTAAACAATCCATTGAACCTACTGGTACTAACAATTCCATAACTATAAAAATAAATAGCAAGGTTTATAAAAGTTAATAATATTAAATCAACATGGCAGAAAATAAAATTCATTTACCCTCATCTGGTGGAGGCCTATTAAAATATTCCGAAACTATAAAATCAAAGATAATGTTAACCCCTATGACTGTAGTGATCTTAATCGTAATAATAACCGTAATAGAGGTTATTTTATATAAAATATTCTAAAGAGAATACAATTGGTTGATATGGGAAAAGTTAAACTAGAAGGCTATGTTTGTGAACTATGTGGGCATAAATGGGTTCCTCGAGAAACAACAACTGAAGAGCCAAAAGTCTGCCATAAATGCAAAAGTCCGTATTGGAATACTCCAAGAAAAAGTGAGAAAAAATGATAACAAAAGAACAAGCACGAGAGGAAGTCAAAAAATTAGTAGAAAAATATAACAAATTAATAGAATCTGGGAAAGCTAAATCCTATAACGAGGAAATGACAAAGAAAGATTTTATTCTTCCTTTATTTCGTGCTTTAGGTTGGAGCGTTGAAGATGGTGATGAAGTTACTGCTGAAGAGAAAATATCAAAAGGAAGGGTAGATTATTCTTTTAGAATTGAAGGAATACCTAAACTTTTTCTCGAGGCTAAATCTCTGAGAGAAGATTTAGATAGAAAAGAGTTTGCTGAGCAAGCAATCAATTACGCATGGCACAAAGGTGCAACGTGGGCAATTCTAACAGACTTTGAAGGAATAAAAGTTTTTAATGCCGAATGGAAATCTGTTAATTATTTGCAAAATCAATTCTTTTCAATAAACTGCAGACAATTTTTAGATAATTTTGAACAATTGTGGCTTTTATCAAGGGAAAGTTTAGAACTCGGATTAATAGATAAAGAAGCTGAGAAATGGGGTAAAAAAGCAAAGAAAATCCCAATAGATAAACAGCTTCTTAGCGACTTAACAAGATTTAGAGAATTATTAACTAAAAATATTCTTAAAAATAATTCTGCAAAAAATCTAACTGAAGAAGATTTAGAAGAAGCTGTCCAGAGAATTATTGATAGGCTAATATTCATTAGAACTCTCGAATAATTTATGGCTTATTCAAAACAGCAGATAATACAGTTCATTACGATTTTTCAGCTATTGATGCAGATGTTCTTGGAAATATCTATGAGCAGTATTTAGGTCATATACTAAAGAAAACTGCGAAACGAGCAAGTTTGACAGAAGGAAAGGCATACAGAAAGGAGCAAGGAATATACTATACACCTACTTATGTTGTTGATTATATTGTAAAAAATACAATTGGTGAGTTAGCTAAAGATAAGAAATTCGATTTGAAAAACATTAAAGTTTTAGATCCTGCATGTGGTTCTGGAAGTTTCTTAATGAAAGCTTTTGATTACCTAGTTACTTTAGACAAAAAGAAAAACGGAGAAATTACTCAGACCAAATTGGACTTAACTGGTGCATCTGCAAGCTATGGGAGAAAAGTTGAGATTCTAAAAGAAAATATTTTTGGCGTGGATTTAGATCCAAAAGCTGTGGAAATTGCTCAATTAAATTTATTGTTAAAAACTGCAGAGAAAAAACATAGACTGCCAACATTGCAGGAGAATATTAAAGTTGGAAATTCATTGATTGACTATCCTGCTGTAGCAGGAGATAAAGCATTCAAATGGGAAGAAGAATTTAAAGATGTTATGAATAATGGCGGTTTTGATGTTGTGATTGGAAATCCACCTTACGGTGCAGAAATATCAGATAAGGACAAGATATTTTTGAAGTCCAAGTACAAAGATAAAACAGGAAATACCGCTTCTTTTTTCATATTTAGAGGTTTAGAATTACTAAGAGACGGAGGCATTATTTCATTTATAGTACCAAAACAATTAACCTATATCAATTCATGGGAAGAGACAAGAAAACAACTTTTAAAATTTGATGTTATAAGAATAATAGACGCTTCAGAAGCTTTTGAAGATGTTGAATTAGAACAAATTATTTTTATTTGTAGAAAAAAGAAAAAAATTTCTAATAGTATAGTGGTTGGTTTTACAAATAATAAAGTATTTGAGGAAAATAGATCAAAAATAACATATTTTACTAATAAAAGATTTCCATTATGGATAACAGATAAAAATCAAAGCATTTTTGATAATGTATTAAAAAATACTGTAAAATTGAGCGAGATAGCGAAAATAAATTGGGGTGGTCCCGTAGCTAAATATTTGTCTAAAGAAAAAACTACTCATTCTACAAATTGTTTAAGAGGAAGAGAGATTAATAGATATAATTTCAATTCTGATTATTTTATCAAAGTAAAGGATATTGTTTCTTCTTATTATATTAAAGGAGAGAAACTAATTTTCCAAAGAATAGTCTCGAGGCAAGGTAAGAAACTAATCGCTAATTATAGAAATGCTAGATTAGTAGGAACATATACAAATGATGAATTTTATGCAGATAAGACAGTAACCTTAATCTGGGAATCAAAAGTAGATTTAAAATATTTACTTGGGTTATTGAATTCAAAATTGATAAGTTGGTTTGCGCATAGATATTTATGGAATCGTTCACAATTAACTATGGAATTTATGTATGAGTATGCAAGAAGCTTTCCAATTAAGATAATAAACAATGATGAATCTAAAGAAATAATAAAACTCGTAGACAAAATGCTTTCTCTTAACAAACGTCTAAACGAAATCAAAGACAAACAAACTGATGAAAAAACACGCTTAGAGAAAGAAATCAAAGAAACAGATGATAAGATAGATCAAGAAGTTTATAGGATCTATGGGCTGACAAAAGAAGAACAGAAAATTATTGAGGAGAGTTTGAGATGAATGAGACTAAAACATAAAATCAATTTCCTGCTCCACCCTCTTAATTCCCTTTGGGGATATTATGACTGAAGAAGATTCTTTATCATATTCTATAAATTTTTCTTTATGTAACTTTTTAATTATATTCTTGTAAATTGAAGAGTTAGAGTGCTCTACCCATGTGCATAAATTTTTTTCGTTAATTTCTTTTGGGTACTCAGAATATAATAAAACAAGGGTTTTGTCTTCAAAATTGAGATTTATATTAAGTACTCGTTTTTTATTGAAAATAGTCCATACAATCGGAATCTCTTTTTCCACAATTTTTTCAACTAGTCCATGAGCATCAGAAATTGACAATGTATGAACAATACGAATTATTTCTGCTAAAATCCATTTAGATATATAGACTATTGCTACAGAGTCCATGTGATTTGGATTTACATCTCCCCCGACATGACTTACACCCCTATCATTACGTAGCGAATAGATAACGGCCAACATTTTAGGAATATGAAACTTTATGCTATTGGAAAAATTTGTTTTATTTTCAAATTGTTTTAGCTTATCGTTGAAAGGTTGTATTTTAGTACCAAAGGGAGTGTAACTATTATTTGTGTGCCATTCTAATATTCTAAAAACCACTTCCGAAAATTTGGCTCCGTTAAGTTCTGATGGTTCCCACCTATTCTCTTTATAATTTTTAATAATCTCAAGAAAGTATTTTTCTAAATTTTCTCTTAACTCTTTCGGCATACTGCTAAAGATTTTTATAAATTCATCCTGTTTTTCCATTTGCAAGTATCTCTTTTAATAAATTCTTAGCTTTTGCTTCCCCAAAAGTAGTTAGTTTATATGTGATCTTTGTACTCCCCCTCTTACCTTTTTTTATAATTGATTGGGGACTTAATTCTTTTACCCATGTCCCAAAATTTTCTAAAGGAATTTGATGAATAGCGACATTCTCACGTAGTTTAGAAGCATGAACATCTAATTCTCCTAATTTTTGTTTGTATCCTAAAAGGCTTAATAAAACAATATTTTTTGCCTTCTCCTTTGGAGTTTCTCCGGTAATTTGTGTCACAACAATTTTTCCATCTTGTTCTTCAAAAATCTCGTCTGAAAGATTTTCTTGTAATAAAAGATTTTCTTTTTTAGACAGACCTTCTAATACACTAAGCCTTTTTTCAATTTTTTCTAATTTCTTTCTAATTTCTTCGTCCATTTTTAATTGTGATACCTATAAAAATTACCTTCTTTTTTCCGTTTTAGTTTTTCTCTTCTTAAGAGATATAGAAGATTCACGCGAATATCTTGCAACGGAATGTTATTCCCTTTCTTATCCTTTATTTCTTTTTTAATCTCTTCTGCAGTCCTTGGAATATCTAAAAATCTGCCAAGTTCTGCTATTTTCTCTGCTACACTCTTCTTACCTTTATTTTGTTTCATTTTTCAGTTTTTTCAAATATTCTAGACCAGATCTTGTAATTATCCATCCTTTTAAATTATTAACTATCTCTCCTGGCATTATCAAACCTTTTTTATGTAAGAGTTGCACTTTATCAGAAACGTTTACAGGAGTTTTTTCCCTAACTTCTTTATATCCTTCAGCAATATCTTTTGTGGTTATATGTTTAATATTCCTTCTCGATTCTAAGAAAAACATAATAACTAATGTTTTGTCTGTTTCGTTCTTTGGATCGAATTTTTTAAAAAACTCTATGAATGACTCTTGTTTAACTGCCTTGAAAGGATCTTGTTCTACTGAAATTTCTGGATTTCTCGTTGATAGATTATTTTCTATATCGGAAATCCTTTTATTTAAATCTTCCAAATATTCCATGATTTTATCAGGTTTATCGGTTGACATGGATTTTTTCAATATCTTTAGCCATTTAAATCTTTCTAATAACATAATAACCAATTAAAAATGAGCAACATTATTCTTCTGTATTCCACCCTAATCCATTTAAGTTGAGATTATCTTAAAATTATAAAATTCTCACTATTATAGGGTCATAAAATACATAATTATAAGAAAGGATAATAGCTTTACAGTATGGGTCGGAATGGCGATCAAATAATAACTCTCTTCATTTTATCATATACATTATAATTATTGGCATTCTTATATAAACAAACAGTCAAAATATGGCATTTTCATAGCATAATAACCAATTAAAAATGAGCAACATTATTCTTCTGTATTCCACCCTAATCCATTTAAGTTGAGATTATCTTAAAAAACACCCTTAACATAGCCTAAACTTAACTATTCTTAAAATCTAAACAATAAAACCCTAGCCTACTAGATTTATTCACTTACAATTTTTTGAAGCTCGTTCACTATCATAACCTCTGATAAAGTATCTAACTCGCAATATTTCAATAGAGATTCTCTAACATCTTTTCCATTATTATAACACATATTATAAAACTCGACAGAAGCTGTTCCTCCATCTCCAATTACCATGCCTTTGTAGCTCTTTCCAGTTATTGCAGGAAGAACATCCTTGATAGAAGCACTGCCTTGCTGTTTGGGATTGTAATAGCTAAATTCCCTGAATGGAACAAGCAAATCAACTATTCTTTTCAAAACATTATCAATCCATTCTTTATGCTCTGGAAAATATTCTGCAAGCTCTTTCAGCCTTCCAATTTCAAAGCTTTGGTTATACACTAAGACGGTTCCTTTCTCTCCAATTACTTTTTTTAATGCAATAACAAACTCTTCTCGTGGATCGCCATTTTCATCATACAAAAAAGCGTGATGCTCTGGCTTACTGCCTTCTTTCTTGACAATATGCAACGAAAATTGAAAAGGAATTTGCGAGTAAGCTTTCAAGCCATCAAACATCGGAATTGCTGTTGAAAATGTCTCAAAATCAAGATAGTAGAGAGGATATTTCAATGTTGCAAGAAATTGTTTTATTCCTTCTTTATCAACATAAACTTTCTTT
>JAGVZW010000035.1 GCA_018302235.1 Candidatus Woesearchaeota archaeon | reverse complement strand
TTTTCTTTGCAGCATAAGCCTTTAACTCACCAACATCTTGTTTTAAAAATAAACTTTGTCTTTGTAAGTTACTCTCCTCTACAAAGTCCCTATCTATAATTAATAAATTACCAACCCCTGATCTAACTAACAATTCACTAACTACTGTTCCTAATCCCCCAATACCAATTACAGCAATTTTGGCTTCCTCTATTAATTTCTGTTTTTCTTTTCCAATATGCTCAAATATAATCTGTCTAGATAAATCCATAATAAGAAGAAAAACTATAATTTTATAAAACTAGTCATATTTTCCTTTAAAATCATTAATTCTAATCTTAATTAAATCTTTAAACATTAAAAAAAGCATTTCAAATTGGATGGACCTTACTTCCAGCTTTATCTTCCCAAAATTTGGATTTCTTTAATGCTATAGTTTTAGCAATAAATAATACTTCAATATCAAAAGCCCAGCGATTTAAAAGCAACCTAGAAAATATATCTCTAGAAACATTTCTTTTGAAAAATTTAAATCAACGCGATAAATTTTCTGCATAATAAAGTTTAAATTTCTTCACTTATAAACATATTCATAGATATAAACATCATTTATTTTATTCAAATAATTAAAATTCTTATCTAAATAATCCTTAATCTCAACACCCTCCTGATAAATAAAATAACTTGTTTCATTAATTTCTTGTGGATTAACTAAAACTACATAATGATCTGGATGATATTTATTTACCTTCATTCCAGAATAGTAAGCATATACCGGCCAATTAAACTTAGTAAAAATAGTTCTATTTGTATGACCTAGAGAGAGAATATAATCTGAAACTTCCATTTGAGTAGTCTTTGTGGTATTTACCCAATCACCTAAAAGAGTATTAAAACTAATTAAGAAAGAATAAATTAAAAAAATAAAAAACAAAACTAATATTAATAATCTTGATTTATTCCTTAAATAGGCAAAAAGATCAATATATCCTTTAGAAGAAACTAGCAAAATAGGCAAAGCAATCGGTAATATATATCTTGCTTCTTTATGGGGGGGGTAATGGATATATAACCAAAAAACAAAACAATCCAAATTAATAAAATCCATTCATTCTTAGAAATATTTGAAAATATTTTAGAAAGTGCAAATATTAAGATACCAATTGAAACAATCCAACAAAAGATTTCATTGAAATGAATAAAATAAAAAAATTTATTCCCTACTAAATCAGAAACTGCAGTTTGAGCTCTAATAAAAGGCAATAAAAAATTTCCATACTTTATTTGCGCATAAAAGATATAAGGCAATAAACTAAAAAAAGAACTAGCAAAGAACCACAAAAATTTAACACATTTGATCTTTTTTATAAAAAAATAACTTAATACTACAAATCCTAAAATTAAAGAGGTAAATCTCATTAAGATGGATAGACTAAAAAACATACCTGCCAAAATCAAATAAACATTTCTCTCTTTTTTAAGATATAATAATAAACAGTAGAACCAAACCATAATAAGAACTAAAGAGGGATATCGCTCATTATCCAATGAGAAGATTGAACAAAATAAGGCAAAAAAGTAAAGAATATGGCAGAAATTAAAGCAACTCTTTTATTAAATAATCCTTCTCCAATTAAATAAATAAAAATAATGCCTAATGATCCAAAAAGCGCAACAACTATTCCAGCCATAAACACATTATGCCAAAATAAATATGAAGCTGCTAAAACTAAAGGTAATAATGGAGGCCTTAGATAAAATTCATCATAATTATTCAAATCAGAAAAAACTACCTCCGACATCTGCAAATATACGGTTTCATCCCACCAATGAGCTTGTTGCAAAGGAATTACTCTTATAAAAAATCCAAGTATAAAAAGGATAAGTAATAAAATCCACTTTTTATTCATCTTAAAGCCCCACCAGGAAACCTTTAAAAGAATATCTCTAATAAGATTATTATGTTAATCACAGAATTAGCAAAAAAAATACTAAGATATAATAAAAACGCAAATTTAAATCTAATAGAAAAAGCATTTAAATATTTAGAAAATTCAAAAAATAAGGATATTATAGAGCATAATTTTAATACAGCTGAAATACTTACAAATCTTAAATTAAACTCTACAATCATTTCAGCTTCTTTATTACAATCAATTTTAACAGAAAAAAATGAAAAAGAAATGGAATCATTATTCAATAAACAAATAATTAATTTACTTAAGGACCTCAGTAACCTAAATAAATTAAATTTAAATAATGTAGAAGAGAATTCCTCAGATATTAAAAAAATTTTACTTGCAGAAATTAAAGATATAAAGGCATTATTTATCCAAATAGCTTCAAAATTAGATTATCTTAGACATTATAAAAAACTAAGCGTAGAGAAAAGAAAAGAAATAGCAAAAAAAGTAATTGCTATATATGCACCATTATCCTATAGGATTGGTATAGGGGCTATTAAATGGGAATTAGAAGATTTATCATTTAAAATATTACACCCAAAGAAATTCAAAGAAATAAAGAATAAATTAAATGAAAAAAGGGAATCAAGAGAAATAAAAATTCACAAAACAAAAAAAATAATTGAAGAAGTCTTAAAAAATCAAAACATAGAAGCAGAGATTAACGGAAGAGCAAAGCACATTTATAGTATATACAAAAAGATAAAAAATAGAGAATACAAATTTGAAGAAATGTATGATTTAGTAGCTTTAAGAATCTTAACTAAGTCAATAGAAGACTGTTATAAAGTTTTAGAAATAATACATAAATTATGGAAACCCATAGAAAATAGATTTAAAGACTATATATCAAATCCTAAACTTAACAACTACCAATCTATACATACGGCAGTTTTAGGAATAGATAATACACCAACAGAGATACAAATAAGAACAAAAGAAATGCATTTATTTTGTGAAGAAGGTACAGCAGCACATTGGACCTACAAGGGAAACATAACAGAAGAAGAATTCGATAAAAAATTAACATTATTAAAACGATCGTTAGAACAGGATATAATAAGTGTAGATTTTTTCACTGAAAACATTTATATTTCTACACCAAAAGGAAAAATTATAGAATTGCCAAAAGGAGCCACCGTTTTAGATTTTGCTTATGCTATTCATTCTGATGTAGGAGAAAAATGTATTGGAGCAAAAATTAATGAAAAATTTGAAAATATAAAAACAGAATTAAAAAACGGAGATAGTGTAGAAATAATTACATCCAAAACACAATCCCCATCAAAAGATTGGCTTTCGTTTGTTGTAACTGAAAAAGCAAGATCAAAGATTAGACATTTTTTGAGAGAAAAAGGTAAACCTATAATAAATGCTTTTTTGGTTAAAAAACAAGAGGTATCAAAAGAAGTAATAGAAAACCTAATTGAAGTGCAAGGAATACATGAGCCAAAAATAAAATTTTCTTTATGTTGCAATCCAATACCCGGAGATAAAATAACAGGTTTTAATTTAGGAGAAAAAAAAATAAGTATTCATAGAACAGATTGTAAAACAATTAAAGAAAAAAAACCAAAAAAGCGCTTACATGTTGAATGGAAAGAGAAAATTAATAAAAAAATATATCTAAAGATAGAAGCATTAGACAGAATAGGAATCTTCGCAGAGATATTAAACACAGTTTCAAGCCAAAATATAAATATATCTTCTGTAAAAGGAAAAACATTAAGCAAAAACACAATAGAATGTAGTTTCATAGTAGACAATATTAAATTAACTATACAGCTTGTAGATTTAATCAATCGTATAAATAAAATAAAAGATATAAAAAAGGTCTATATTAGTGAACTAAAGAATTAATTATTTTTATATAATCTAAACCATGTAATATCATTAAATAATTTTCTTTTATCAAATTTCTTCCATTTATTCCCATTTCTTTAGCTTTATCTTTGTTTTCTAATAAATAGATAATAGCCTCAGCAATCTTCCTATAATGAGATTTATATTCTGTATTTACTAAAAAACCATTATATCCATCCCGTACTTGTAACGGGATTCCACCAACCCCAGTACTGATTACAGGTGTTCTTTTCCATAATGCCTCAGAAATACTTAATGAAAAGCCCTCACGTTTAGACTCTTGAATAACACAAACAGCCTTTCTTTGAAGAGCATTAATCAAAATATCATCATTTGAACAATTTATAAAAAAATGTTCTCTATATCTACATCGTTCTATTTTTTTTAAAAAGTCTTTTAATAAATTATTTTCTTCAGGTAAAATTGTTTTATATACAAAATTAAAATCACCACCAAAATCCATAGCAATTTCAAAAATCTCAAATATAGCGAAAGGATCTTTGTTTCTATCCATTCTAGAGACCTGAACGACCAATGGTTTATTTACCGGTATATTATTTTTTAACAATATTTCATCTATTTTTTCTATTTCTTTATTTTTTAAGGAAAAAGGATTTAATCCAGGGGGTAAAACAACCCATTTGTCATTTAATTTATAACTGTTTGCACTCACAATAACCTTATCATAATTCTCACTTAGATTAGTTATAAATCCCCACAAATCTCGGTCTGGCCTAGTTAAATCCAAATGTGCATGCCATATCCATTTATTCCATTTTTTAAAAGAAATTAAGCCAAAAGAATGTAAATCATGTACAATAATCATATCATATTTATCCAGCTCAGACAACAGCTCATAATTATAAGTTATTATTCTCTCATTAAAAAATTTTAAATATTCATTTATATTTTCCTTATTGTAATTTTCATTTTGAATTCCAATCAATAAATTATCTACAACATCATAGAATTTTTTGTCTCCTATTAATATTTTAAAATCAATCTTGATCTTAAATTCAGAAAATAATTCTTTTAAGTCCCCAACTAAAACCTCAACACCCTTACTTTTTTTAAAACTAGAAACCATTAAGATACTTCTATTTCCAAATTTTTCACTTTCTTCTTCAAATTCCTCTATCAATTCTTTTCCAATAAGATTAATATATTCTTGTCGTAGTCCCACTTCGTTTAACAAAATATTAATGCATTTTTTATTTATATATTTTTCTCATAAAAAATAACCCAATGAGAGTTACAGGTATACTTAACCACTGACCATTAGTCAAACCAAAATAAAGGCCACCTTCTTTCCAAAATTCCACAATAAATCTAAAAATTCCAAATAATAAAATAAACATCCAGAAGATAAAACCATCCCTTCTTTTCTTTTTATTTAAGAACAATAAAATACCAAATATTAAAAGATTTTTTAGTGACTCATATAGTTGGGAGGGATGTCTTTTTTCACCATTTATATCTATACTAAAGATAAAATCACTAATTCTTCCAATTATTTCATTATTAATAAAATTCCCAATTCTTACAAAAACAGCACCAATGGCAATAGGAATCACAGCCTTATCAGCCATTTTATAAAAACTAAATTTATACTTTTTACAAAACAAATAATTTGCAATAATCCCACCAATTAAAGCCCCATGGCTAGCTAGACCACCTTCCCAGATATAAAATATTTTAATTGGATTAGAAAAATAATAAGTAGGCTCATAAAATAAAACCTCCCCAACCCTTGCTCCAATTATAAGTCCCAGGATCATATAAAATACATATTCTTCTATTAATTCCTTACTAACATCATCTCTTATTTTTAAAAGAATATAATACCCACAAATAAACGCAATAACCATTAATAGACCATACCATCTAATTTCTAAACCAAACACATTTAATAAAACAGGATCCATTAGCCCACCAATCAATTTAATAATCTTTTCATTAATAAAATAGTTTTTATAAAGTTATGTAATAATAAAATTCAAAAAATAAGCAATATATTTAAAAAAGAAAAAAAAAGAAATAACTTATGGGAGAGTATATTTTAAGACTAAAATACAGTTTATCTCAATTAAAAAATATAAGATTATGGATCCCGGATTTGCTCTTAGTTTTTATTACACTATTATTAACATTTCTAGTTATTTATATAAATAATTTAACATCAATAATATATGCAACAAACCCCATTGAAACCTTTAAAACAGAGATATCTTCAATACTGCAGCACACCCCAAGCTTAATTAAATTTATAATTACATTCGTTATAGGTTTATTAATAAATCTACTAACAGGAATATCATTAAGTACAATCAAATACGAACTTATCAAAGAAACCATAGATAATAAAAAAATAAATTTTAATTCATTAATTAAAACATCTAAAGGATATATATGGCCTTTATTTAAATTAAAGTTTATAATATTTTTAATTTATTTTATTCCATTATTAATTTTAATTTATTTATTAATTATTAACAAATTTAGATTCCTTGCAATTTTATTAATGGTAATATTACTTATCATAGTAAAATTATTTTTTTTATTTAGAATACCATCATTATTTTATAAAACAAAGAATTCAATTAAAGTATTAAAACATGCTTATGAAATTTTCAGAAAGACATATAAAAAAACAATAATTATTTTATTATTAATAACATTTATAAATATAATTTTGGTAGCTATTTTAAGTGCATCCTCTGTTTTTGAGCAATATGTAGCATCTAAATTTGCATTTTATAGTACAACATTATTAATGTTTATATTGAGAACCATAATAAATTTGGCATTTGCATTGTTAATAGATATATTCATATTTAAAAACTATAAAGAAATTACATCTTAATCTTTAAAAAATCGTCAGCACAAACAACATCACCCTTAAAATTACTACTAATCTCTTTTTTAATTAAACCAGTATTTTTGTATCTTTGGCTAAAATGCGTAACAATTATCTTTTTAACTCGCGCTTCATTGCCTATTTTTGCAACATCCTTAGCAGACAGATGCATATATTCTCTTGCTTTTTTTTCTTCATCTAAGAAAGTACATTCACAAATCAATAAATCAGCATCTTTAGATAATTCAATTGTATTTTTACAAAACCTAGTGTCTGAAATAACAGTTATAATCTTGCTTTTTAATAAATATGTTGCATCCTTCACATAGATTTTTTTTCCTTGCCAAATAATATCATTACCCCTTTGTAATCCTCCTAATAACGGATCTTTTATCAATCCTATTTTTTTTAAAAATTCTAAATTAATCTTTCGTTTTGGCTTTTCTTCAAATCTAAAGCCATAAGAAGCAGAAGTATGATCTAATCTCTTTGTATAAACAACAAATTCATTATCTTTATAAACTATTCCTTGTTTTAATTCTTTTAATTTAACATTAATTTTTTCATTAAAAACACAAGAATGCATTATATTCTTATAATAATCATTTAAGCCATGTGGCCCAAATATTTCTAAGGTGCCCTTAAATTCATTAGCCCCTAAATTTCTTATTAATCCACCCAACCCCAAAACATGATCCCCATGAAAATGTGTAATTAAAATTTTGCTTAATTTAGTTGGTTTTAAACCAGCAATATTCATTTGTCTTTGCGTTCCTTCTCCACAGTCTATCAAAAGCTTAGTAGAACCATAACTCAAATAGATACTTGGTTGATTTCTTTGTTTAGTGGGTTGCATTCCAGATGTTCCCAAAAAAATGATTTCCATATCATAAGTACAATCAAAACCTTTTTATATATTTTTCTTAATATATATTTTAATGGAAGAAAACGTTGAAGCAACATGGATAGGTAATATAATACTTACAGAGTCTAATGATCTAACTAGGGATCTATATGATAAATCAAGGTATGGAGAACCAATAGAAAAACAATTTCAATATTCACTATTAGAGGCTTTATATCTTTTAGAAAGGCAAAAATTTATCGTTAAATCAGGAAGAAATATATTAAATTATGAACAATTTTTAAAAAAATCACTTAAACTAGAACCAAATTTTAAGATTCGTTATTCTGTATTTAAAGACCTAAGAAAAAGAGGGTATATTGTAAAAACAGCCCTCAAATTCGGTGCAGATTTTAGAGTTTATGAGAGAGGAGTAAAACCAGGTGAAGATCATGCTAAATGGGTAGTTTATCCAATTTCTGAGGGGGAAACACTTACATGGTATGATTTTGCTGCAAAAAACAGGGTAGCCCATTCAACCAAAAAAAGATTATTATTGGGTATTGTTGATGTAGAAGACTGTGTAACATATTATGAAGTTAAATGGATAAAACCATAATTCAGAAATCCAAAATTCTTTTAAACTCAAATATAATTAAAATTTTATGACAGATACAAGAGAGAAAATAATACAATACATAAAATTAATGGGCCCAGTCCTTCCAATCCAGGTATCAAAGCATATAAATACCGATATAATTTTTGCTTCAGCAATGCTTTCTGAGCTAGTAGCCAGAAAATTAATTAGAATAAGTCATTCAAAAATAGGATCTTCTCCAGTTTATTATATAGAAGGTCAAGAAGACAAATTAAAAGATAAGGTCTTTGAGTATTTAAAAGAAAAAGAAAAACAAGCATATATCCTTCTAAATGATAAACAAATATTAAAAGAATCTCAATTAGAACCATGGCAAAGAGTCGCCCTATCAAATCTAAAAGACTTTGCTATTCCCCTCCAAGTTATAACAAAAAATGGTAATGAAATATTCTGGAAATTTCATTTAATGACTAATGATTCTGCAAAAGAAAGTATATATAATTTACTTAAAGAAGAACAACCCAAAATAGAAAAGTCTGAACAAGAAAACACAGTAGAACAAAAACCAGAAGAAAAACAATTAATTTTTGAACCAATAAAAAAAGAAGTAGAAAAACCACAAAAAAAGAAAATAGTCCCAGCAGAAGGACAGTTTTATAACAAAGTATTAAATTTTTTATCCGAAAACGATATAGAATTATTATCAATGGAAACTATAAATAAAGCAAAAGAATTTAATTTTGTAGTGAGAATACCTTCAAAAATAGGTTTTTTAACATTTTTGTTAAAAGCAAAAGATCAAAGAAGTGTAAATGATAAAGATCTATTTTTAGCATATGCAGAAGGTCAACAAAAACATTTACCAGTAATCTATCTAAGCAATACAAAAAAAACCACACAAAAAGCAAATGAAATTTTATCTAATAAACTCAAAGGACAAGTAATATTAAAAACATTTTAAAATCTTTCTAAATATGTATTTCTATGGAACTTTTAGCACCAGCAGGAGATTGGGAATCATTAAGAGCGGGAATAGAAGCAAAAGCAGATGCAATTTATTTTGGAATTAAAAAACTAAATATGCGAGTAAAAACAAAAAATTTTGAATTTTCAGATATTAAAAAAATAAGTACAATTTGTCATAAAAATAAAATAAAATGTTATTTAACCCTAAACACAATAATTTTTGATAATGAATTAAAAGATATAGACAAAATAATAAAGAAAGCAAAAGAAAAAATTCCAATACATCTATCTACCCAAGCATCAGTAGCAAACTCAAAATCTTTAGAATTATATAAAAAACTAGGAATTAAAAGAGTAATTTTAGCAAGAGAATTATCTTTGAAACAAATTAAAAATATAAAAACAGATTTAGAAATAGAAACATTTGTTCATGGTGCAATGTGTTATGCCATCTCTGGAAGATGTTTTTTCTCTCAAGGATTATATAATGAATCTGCTAATCGTGGAAAATGCATTCATCCATGTAGAAGATCTTACAAATTAATAGATTTAGAAACTCAAAAAGAAATTCAAGTAAAAAATAATTTATTTTTAAGTTCAAAAGATCTTTGTACTTTACCATTCTTACCTTTGTTAATTAATTCAAATATTACTTCTTTTAAAATAGAAGGACGTTCAAAATCTCCAGAATATGTTTATGCAGTAACAAAAACCTACAGAGAAGCAATAGACTCCTATAATAATGATCCAAACGAATTCAAAAAAGAACTTCCAATTTTAATGGAAAGACTAAATTCAGTATATAATAGAAAATTTTCACAGGGATTTTATCTTGATACGCCAAATAAAGATGATATAACTACTTATTCAGGCAATGCATCAAAAACAAAAAAAATAGAAATAGGTAAAGTAACCAATTATTTCAATAAACAAACAGCAGCAGAGATACACTTAATTTCAAAATCTTTAAAATTAAATGATACTATTCTAATCACAGGAACCACAACAGGGGTCTTAACTCAACAAGTAACCTCAATACAAAAGAATAATAAACCAATCACCATAGCTAAAAAAGGAGAAAAAATAGCTTTGTTAACAGATAAAAAGATTAGAAAAGGAGATAAGGTATTTTTACTACTTAATAGATAATATTACAAACATTTCTATTCAATTAAAGCTATGGTTAATGAATTAGAAAGAGCAAAAACCTTGTTAGGAAATATAAAACCAAGAGAATTCTATTATGGTTAGGCAGATGGCAGAGCTGAAAAAGATACAAGAATAAAAAGAAAATGAGAAATATTTAAGAATTTAAACTAATTTTAAACAAGAAATATAAACAAAAGAAGTCAACAGAGTTTTAAAAGCAACTTTAAATACTTATCTTCTTAATTTAATCAAATGAAATATTTATTTATTTTAGGCAGAAATCCAGAACTGTCAGAAGCAGAATTAAAATATTATTTTAATCCAAAAATAGAGAGCAAAGATAAAGAGATTCTAATCTTAGAAACAGATAAACTTCCAAATATAGATGAATTAGGCGGAACAATAAAAATAGCAAAAATTATCTCAGAAACAAAAGATTTAGAAGAAATGGAAAAAAATATCTTATCAACAGAACTTTTTGCATATTCTTCAAACAAACCATTTTTTTACATAACAGATTATAACCCATATTATTTTGAAGACATAGAAAACATAATAAAATATTATTTTAAAAAGAATAAATTTAAAGCCATTTATAAAAAACCAAAATCAAAATTAAAAAAAACATCTCCAACAGAATTAATAAAAAATAACTTTCCAGATAATTGTACAGAGCTAATTGTTTATAAACATTTCATTGCTAAAACTATCCAAGTTACAAATCCATTTTTATTAGAACAAAGAGATGAGTTAAGACCATGCCCAGATTTTTTACAATCAATTTCTTTGAGATTAGCAAAAATTTTAATTAATTTAACAGGAATAAAACAAAATCAAGTGCTTTTAGATCCATTTTGTGGAACAGGAACATTATTACAAGAAGCCTTACTTAGAAATATAAATGTAATAGGCATAGACAAAGAAAAAACTATGATAAATAAAGCAGAAAGAAACTTAAAATGGTTAAAAAAAAATTATAAGATAAATAACTATCATAAACTTTATACATCCTTATGCAAAGAATTATCCACATTTATTCCACAAAATAGTATAGACGCGGTAGCTACAGAACCATTTATGGGACCATATTTTGCCAACTATCAAAAAGAAGAAATAATCATTAAAACTATAAATTATTTGACACAAATATATCAATCATTATTTTTAGAATTAGAAAAAATATTAAAAAAAGATAAAAGATGTGTAATGATATTTCCTATATTTATTTCAAACACTAACAAAAAATATTATCTGGATTTGAGAAAAATTTTAACAAAAAAATTCAAAATAATAGATTCTATTCCATATTATAAACCGGGAAAAATGATACTTTTAAGAGAAGTAAAATTAATTGAAAAAATAAAACTATAAATCAAAGCAACAAAATAGTTTAAATATTTAAACAATTAACTTTTATTTTCCACAAAATTTTCTAATAAAGCTACCAAAAACTATATAAAGAAAAAATATATAAATAAAATAGTATTATCAATAAGGGGGTGAACTAATAAATGGTTTCAGATGTAATAAGTATAACAGGTAATTATTTACTCGATCCATTAGTTACTTTATGGAGATCTTTTGTTTTAACATTTCCAAACATAGTTCTTGCAATACTTTTGTTAATAATTGGTTATATAGTTGCTTGGACAGTAGGGCATATTATTAAATCAGCCTTATACAAAGTAGGCTTAGATAAATATATTAAAAAATCAATAATGACAAAAACCATTGGACATACAGATTTACCAATATTAATCAGTGAAATAGTCAAATGGTTGATATTTCTAATATTTTTACAGCAAGCAGTTAGCGAATTAGATTTAGGTGTATTTTCAAATGTATTAGGTAGTTTTATAGCTTGGTTACCACAACTGATATTAGCAATATTGGTATTCTTTGGAGGAATAGCAGTTGCACATTATGTAGATTATAAAATCAAGTCAGTAACTGTCATGAGAGGTATGCATCTCTTTAGTGGTATATTAAAGGTAGTAATAATATTTGCAGCTTTATTAGTTAGCTTAGGACAAATAGGTGTGAATATATTATTGCTAGAAAATACATTTTTAATCCTAGTAGGCGCAGCAGGCCTTGGCTTTGCAATAGCTGTAGGAATAGGATTTGGTTTAGGATTAAGAAATCATGCAGAAGATATATTAAAAAAATTTAAAAAACATATCTAATTTTATTTTTTTTTAAAAATAAAAGTTTTAAAATAAAAGATTAGAATTTTTTATGTTTTTGATAACATTCTTTACAATAAACATCTTGTCCTTCTTTTGGTTTGAATGGAACTTCACATTCTTCGCCACAATCTGAGCATATTGCTTTATGCATTTCTCTAGGTCCAAAACTTTTATTGAAATTTTGTCTATTATGTTCTCTAAATACCATTTTTCTCCTAGTATTACCATGATTAGAAATCACAAGTATATACTAATTTTATTCATACGATATCCTTTATAAACCTTTCTGATGGCTTATAGCCCTAATAATTGCACTAGCGGGGATTCGAACCCCGACCAGAAGCTTGGAAGGCTTCTATTTACTAGTCCCTTACAAAAGTAGGGTAACTCCTAGCCATTAGACTACTAGTGCATATTTTTTAAAAAAATTAGAAAGATATAAACCTTTCTAATCAATTTCCTATAACATTAACATTTGAGCATAAAACCTTAGGTAAGTAAAAACCACTAGAAACATTTTTTAAAGAATTTCCTACATTCAAAACATTATTCATCATTTCAAAGAAATTTCCAGCAATCATACAATCTTTCAAAGCACATTCAATTGCACCATTTTTCACAAAAAATCCTTCAGAAACAGCTAAAGAAAAATTTCCAGAAACAGCATCCATAGTATGTACACCCATTAATCCATTAACTATTAAACCCCTATCAATCTCCCTTACTAAATCATTTTTATTTCCCTTTTTCATTGTTATATTACTCAATGAAATAAAAGGCAGAGAAAAAATACCCCTAAAAGTATTTCCTCCATTTTTATTCATTAAATTCCCATAATAAGAATCAAATAAATAATTTTTTAAAATACCATTTTCTATAAGAGATAAATTTTTGCATGCAACCCCCTCAGCATCAAAAGAACGAGTATTTACTCTATTTAGTGTTAATGGTTCGTCAATTATTGTTATTTTTTCTGAAAAAACCTTCTTATTTATTTTATTACAAAATCCAGACCTATTATAAAAAATATTTTCACCAGATAAATTATAACTTAAAATATTGTCTAACAATGAGGCTAAAGTCTCTTCAGAAAATAATACATCCCCTTGAAAATTTTTTATCTTTTTTTTATCTTTTTGATTTTTTAGTCTCTCAATCCATTCCTTAACTATATCAATATTTATGGGAAAAACATCATCAATTCCAAAATAAATACTATTATTATCTTCCTTTATCTCCAAAGATAGCGAGTTTGTACAAAATTTTGATTCCTTATCTATACCATTAGAATTTATTATTTTTACTACCCCTTCTGTTTTTAAATAAATAGCTTCAGTTATATTAACATTTTCTTTTCTTATCTCAGAAATAAAATCCTTTATATCTTCTCCATCAAAATCAATTAAAGTTTTATTAAATGAATTAACATTAGTATATTTTTCCGAAGGTAAAGCAAAATTTTTAAAATTATTATTTTCATTATTCAAAGAGCAAATTTCTATGGCCTTATCAATACATTTTTTTAGATTATTTGTATTTGTTGAAGCAAATCCAATCCTTTTATTTTTCAAAATTCTTACACCAAAACCAGAATTTTCATTATTAGAAATAAAATTTATATCTTTATTTGTAAAATCATATTGTTCTTTATTTAATTCAGAATAATAAATTTCGTAATCTTTTACTTTTTTTTTAATATAAGCATCTTCAATCATATCTTCCCACCTATTTTTGCTTTTTCTATTAGTATATGTGGTGAACCAGTACATACATTAATAGTTTGTCCACTTTTTCCACAATTACCAGAACTAAGTCTTAAATCCTTAGCTATTAACATTATTCTGGGCAATATATCTAAAATCATACCCATTAAAGACGCTTTTTTTACCATATGCTTTAATTCTCCGTTTTTTATTTTATAACCAAATTGTGAATTAAAAATAAACTCCCCTGTTGTTGGATTTACCTCTCCACCAGCCGAGTCCTTTAAATAATACCCATTTTTTATTTCTTTTAACATCTCTTCAAATGACGAGTTTCCATTTTCTGTAAATGTATTTGTCATCCGAGGAATAACCCTTTTAGAAAGATCTTGAGCCCGCCCATTCCCAGTTAATTTTTCTTTCATTATAGAAGCAGTCTCAAAAGAATGTAAGAAATTTATTAAGATTCCATCTTCTATTAACTTATTTTTTTGAGATTTTACACCATCATCATCAAATGGAATAAAACCATTTCCTAGAATTGAACCATCATCAGAGATATTTAAAATATCTGAACCAAGTCTTGCATTTTTTTTATTATATAGTATAGAAGCCCTTTGTAATATTGAATCTGCCTCACATGCATGACCTACAGCCTCATGTGTAAAAACACCACCCAATTTTTGGTCTATTATTACAGGAAAATCTCCACCACGAGCTATTTTTGCATTTAATAGATCAATAGAAATACGCATTGCTTTCATTACTATGTTTTCAGCATTATTCATAATCTCATAGCCAAAATGATTCTTTTCTACTTCCCAAGCCTGTTCTATTCTATCATTTTTTTTAGCAAAAGCAGAAGCCAAAAAACCAGACATAACATCATTAAATTCTAAGTCAGTTCCTAAAGAATTAATTATTTTATATCTTCTAATACTATCCATATATCTTAAATTTAATGATTGAATCCCATGCTTTTTTAATTTTATTAGGGATATTAATCTATTTTTTTTCTCTTCCATAGAAATATTATTAGGATCGATCTTTAATTTTGTTTTAATCTTATTTTTATACGGTTTAAAATCAAAATTAAACTCTTGTTCATTACTTTTTGTTGTTTTTATTGCCCGATTAATTAATTCTTTAAAATTATTTTTATTTGAAGAAGCAAAACCAATTTTATTTTTATATAATACTCTAACTGAAAATTGTGATGAAGTTATTGAAGAAAGCTCTTTCACTTCTCTATCTTCTAAACAAATAGTATTATTTTCAGAATTGCTTTCCTTTAATTCTACAAAATTGCAACCATTTTTTTCTGCTAATTTTAAAAACTTTTCCATAAATATTTCTTATTTTTAAGTTGTTTATATATTTTACTCATATCGTAAAGCCTCTACAGGCTTTAATTTTGATGCTATATATGCAGGAATTAATCCAGCAATTATTCCTATTAAAATAGAAAACAATAATACACCAATTATTAATTTAAAAGATATTATTGAGTGCAGGACAAATCCTTTTTCTAAATCCCCAACAGAGTTTATAAAAGAAGATACAAAAAATCCAACAATTACACCACCAATACCGCCAACCAGCCCTATTAGACTAGAATTGAATAGAAATATAAATAATATGTCCTTATTTTTAGCCCCAATAGCCTTCATTATCCCTATTTCTTTTGTTTTTTCTAAAACAGAAGTAAACATAGTGTTTGCTATTCCAACCGCGCCAACTACTAAAGATATAGCAGCTATAGCCCCCAAAAACAACATCATAGAATTTAAAGTTTCTTGCATTCTTTTTTGCATAGTTATAGGGGATAAAACACTAAAATCTTTATCTTTTTCATTCAATATTCCGCGAGCAAGCATTAATTTTTTATTAATATTCTCTATCGTTTGTTCTGCTATATTTATATCATCTATCTTTATAACTATTGAAGCAAATTCTTTTTCTCCAACCTGAGGAAGTATAGTTCTTGCTACAGTTATAGGCATATAAATTGTTGAACCCTCTTCTAAAATCCCAACAACCTTAAATGTTTTTTCTTGAATTAAAACATTAGTATTCAATAAAATTTTATTTTCAAAAACATTTTTTACTATATCCCCCCCCAAAACTATTGAAAATAAGTCTCCTTTTGTTAGTAATCTTCCATCTAATATTTTTTCAGTAGTTATATCTTTCCAAATATAAGGATCCACACCATTCACAGATAGAGTAGCACTTTTATCTATATATTTTATTTCAGCTTTATCAGAAATATCCCCCATTACGAATTTTACATTTGGAATTGTTTTTAAAACAAGAACATCCTTCTCTGTAAGATTTTTCTGTTTTACAATTATTTGGCTTTCTTCAAAATCTCCAAAATTTGCTCTAAATGCCCTAGTTGTTCCAGGTGTAATAGTTATAATATCTGCTCCAAATCCAGCCAATCTTTCCTTTAGATTTTCTTTAGCACCCTCACTAATCGATATTATTGAGATAATTGCAGCAATACCAATTATTATCCCTATAATTGTCAGCCAACTCCTTAACTTACTATGAAGAAGAATATTCAAAGCTAATTGAAATGCCTTTTTTAGTTTCATTTTTTAGAAAAATATTTTTTGTATATAATATAAATAATTAAAAGCAATATTAATAAAATTAAAATGTTAAATGATGTAAATAAAGATGGACTTTTTTTATATATATCTTCAGAAGAATCTGAAGTATTTGTTATAGATAATAATAATTCTTTATTAAGTATTCTTCTTTCACCTATAGCATCAGTATAATAAATATCAAATTTCAATAATTGTTTTTCTTGATTCCTTGGTAAAATAGAGAAGCTAACTATAGTATAATCTCCACTCTCTAAATTTCCAACCATTTGGCCATCTGTACCAATAACCTGAAAATTTTCTTGTTCTGGAATACGTATAATTATTGAATTTGCTGGATATTTTCCTATATTTGCTATAGCGATAGTCACCTCTGAAGTTGTTGTTGCTTGTATTACAGCATCAAAATCAGTTCTAGTATCTTTTATAGGTATACTAAATTTTTTAATAGAAAATAAATCTGAATTTAAATTATTTGGAGAGTAATGAACATCAAGTTCTGCATTGCCATCAAAAGCATCCTTATCAACCCTTAAAGAATATGGAATATTCCACACATTATTAGAACTAGGTGTCCAGGTACTACCATCCAATATTTTTATATCTTGATAGTCTAAAGAAAGGGGATAATATGGAATAAGTTGAAATCTTGCACCATCACAATCCACATTTTCTACACCATTTACTTGGAAAAGGACATCTACATAACCACCAGGAATAGCAGGATTAGGATCTTGGTTTACTAAACTTACATTTAAGTTGCATATCTTTGTCATTGCTTCCGGCATTACAACACTCATAAAAAATAAAAAAGTAAAAATACAAAGTCCTATTAATTTTCCCCCCATCATTTTAAAATCACATTATGGTGTCCTTTTCAATTTTTCCATCTTTTATATACACAGTTCGTTTTGAATAATTTAAAAGATCTAAATCATGGGTTATTAAAATTATTGTTTTTCCTTCTTCTTTATTTATTCTCTCTAAATAGTTCATTACAAATTTTCCTGTTTCACTGTCTAAATTTCCTGTTGGTTCATCTGCTAATAAAATATCCGGATTATTTGCTAATGCCCTTGCTATTGCTACTCTCTGTTGTTGCCCACCAGAAAGTTGATTTGGTTTATGATTAAGTCTCTCTTCTAAACCCAAAGAAATTAATAATTCTACTGCCCTTTGTTTCGAAACATTTTCATGTATATCTAAAATATCCATTGGCAGCATTACATTTTGCAGAGCAGTAAGATTTGGAATTAGATTAAATTGTTGAAAGATAAATCCTATAGTTTTTCCTCTTAAAACAGCTAGAGAGGATTCTGACATTTCAGAGATATTCTTTCCTTTTAAATAAATAGAGCCAACTGACGGTTTATCTAATGCACCAATTAAATTTGCTATTGTAGACTTTCCGCTACCACTTGGGCCAGTAATCGCAACAAATTCACCCTTATTTATATTTAAATTAATTTCTTTAAGAGCAATTAATGGTTCTTCAGAAATATGATATTTTTTCCAAACATTATTGAGATTTATAATTTTATTCATCTAGATTTAAAAAATTACTCATTTATAAATGTTATAAATCTACTAGAGACACATAATAACATTTATAAATGAGTATTCAGAAATTAGATATTATGGTTTTAGAATCTTTAATAGACCCAAGAACAGCAAAAAAGAGGCCATTAAAATTATTTTTAATAGGATTATTATTCTCTAGTATGAGCATATTATTTTCTCTATGGGTATTTAAAGCCCAGACTTCATTAATAATGGTTTTTTTAACAGTAGTTGTTTCTGTACCATTAATGTATGCTACAATTGAAGATGAAGAAGAGGAAGATTGGAAGGATGAATCAGAAATGACTATTTTAAAAGAACATAGCAAAGCAATAGTCTTTTTAACATTTTTATTTTTAGGTTTTGTTGTAAGCTTTTCATTATGGTTTATATTCTTACCACAATCAACTGTTAATTTAATGTTCAGCAGTCAACTAGAGACAATAGAAGCAATAAATTCTAATGTTGTACATTTTATGACTTCAAACATAATAGATTACAAACTAGGGTTTACTACCTTTTTAGGCATATTAAGTAATAATGTAAAGGTTTTAATATTTTGTATTTTTTTTGCCTTTTTCTTTGGTGCAGGTTCTATATTTATTTTGACATGGAATGCATCTGTAATAGCAGCTGCTGTAGGAACATATTTTAGAAATTTTTTAGGAAATTATGCTGGAATCTTCGGCTTTAATAAAATAGCTATGTATTTGCATATTTTTTCTTTAAGTATTATGAGATACATGATACACGGCGTTTTCGAGATTATAGCATATTTTATTGGCGGTTTAGCGGGAGGTATTATTTCTATTGGTATTATAAATCATGGCGCCAATACCAAAAAGTTTAAAAATGTCATGTTTGATGCACTAATATTGATGTTGATAGCAATTATATTATTGGTTGTTGGTGCACTTGTTGAAGTGTTTATAACACCTTTACTATTTTAGGTGTTTATTATGGAAAATATTATTGAAAAAAGAAAAGAGAAGATTAAAGAATTTTTTAATAAATTAAATATTTCTAAGAATAAATATATCTTTATTATCTTAATCTTATTAATTATTTTTGGTACTTATATAAGAGTTTTAAATTTACCTTTGATTAAAGATGTAACTAATGGTAAATATATATCTGTTGAACTAGATTCTTTTGTTTTTTTAAGATATGCACAGTATATTGTTGATAATGGCCAAATGATGCAATATGATACCATGAGGTATGTACCTATTGGTTATAATCCAATAGGAGATTTTAGAGTATTATCTTATTTTATTGCTTATTTGTATAAATTTATCCATGCATTTAGTCCATCTGTAACATTAGACTTTGTTGATGTTATTTATCCAGTAATAGCATTTGCTATAGGAATGATATTTTTCTTTTTGCTTGTTAGGAAATTATTTAATAAATATGTTGCAATAATCGCCACAGCATTTTTAATAATTATACCCACATACTTACAAAGAACAATAGCAGGTTTTTCTGATAAAGAAGCCTTAGCCTTTACATTATTATTTGCTAGCTTGTATTTTTTTGTTTGTTTTATTAAAGAAGAAGAATTAAAAAAAACATTACTTTTAGCAGTAATATCCGGTATATTATTAGGGCTAATGGCCCTAGTTTGGGGGGGAATTAGTTTAATTATCTATGGTTTTGCTTTTTATATTTATTGTTCTATTTTATGGAACAAAGTTAATAAAAATAAGCTTTATGCTATTATTATCTGGTTTAGTGTAGCGTCTTTTTTGATGTTATTTTTATCTGGAAATAGGTATACATTAGATTATTTTATAAGTGAAATACCAATTTTGATGTTAATATTTGGAATATTTACATCAATAATATTTTATTATTTTAATAAAAAAGATTGGTTTGGAAAATTAAAGAAATTTAGAGAGAAATATCCATCTAGTTTCTTGGGTTTTATTGTTTCAGGGGCAATAAGTTTAATCTTTTTAATTATTATAAGAGGACCAAATTATATCATTACCATACTTAGAGAAACTATTACAGATTTAACCACCCCTTTTGGTAGAAACAGATGGGCGCTAACAGTCGCTGAATCTCGACAACCATATCTAGTTGAATTAATTCCAAGCATTGGAGAACTAGCCTTTTATATTATTTTAATTGGATCAATATTTGTTGTTTATAATCTACTCAAAACATTTGATAAAAAGATTAAATACACAGTTTGTATAGTTTATTCATTTTTTATGTTAAGTATTTTATATAGCATATATAGTTCTAATTCTATTTTTAATGGAAGATCATTTGAAGCCAATTTATTCTATTTTGGAGGAATATTTTTATTTTTATTTTTATTTATCTATGGTACATACTATCTGTTTAAAAAGAAAGAATATGATAAATTAAAGGATTTAGTTACTCCAGAATTATTTTTTGTTTTCTGGTTTTTAATCTCTCTAGTAGCCGCTAGAAGTGCTGTAAGATTATTTATGTTTTTAGCACCAGTAGCATCTATAGCTTTAGCTTATTTTATTTATTTTGTATTTGATTATATTAAAAGTTTTAAGAATAATATATGGAAATTTATTGGTTATATCATAATTATTCTTATCTTTGCTCCAATGTGGTGGAACTTTCAAGAATCTACAGTTGCACAAGCCAAATCAATGGGACCAAGCTACAATTATGAATGGCAAATAGCTATGGATTGGGTAAGAAAGAATACACCAAAAGATGCAGTATTTGCTCATTGGTGGGATTATGGTCATTGGGTTGTTACAGGTGGTGAAAGATCAGCTATTAGCGACGGAGGAAATGCAAGACCAGCTATAAATCATTTTGTTGGAAGATATTTATTAACAGCCCCAAATTATACAGATACTTTAGATTTTTTATATGCAAACAAGGTTACACATGTTTTAATTGTAAGTGATGAGATAGGTAAATACACAGCATTTTCTTCAATTGGTGCTGATGCAAATTATGATAGGTTTAGTTGGATTCAGCCATTTGTTTTGGATAAAGAAAAAAGTTACGATATTACGAATAATTTAGTTTACACATATGCTGGCAATTTTCCATTTGATGATGACTTTATCTATCAGGGAGAGGTATTTCCTAGAAAACAAGCTGGAATTATAGCTATACAAATTCCAATCAAAAAAGAAGCTCAAAATTCACCAGTTCTTACTAGAGAGCTATTAGATGTACCAATTGCACAAGTTGTTAAACAAGGAAAAATGTATCAAATACCATTAAAATGCTTATTTTTTTATCAAGAAGAAATTACATTTGATGTAGAAGGATTAGACGGATGTTTTAGATTAATTCCAGCAATAATAGATCCAAATACAGGGCAAACTGATATGATTGGTGCTGGTTTATATCTTTCTAAAGATGTTAGAGATTCGAGATTTACACATTTATACCTTTATGACGAACAAAATGAGAATTTTAAAAAAGTATATGATGATTCTGCTCAGTTTCCTCTAGCCTTCTATTCTGGAAGAATTATAGGACCATTAAAAATTTGGGAGATGCATTACCCAGAGAATCAAAAAGACATCCCTTGGATGAGAGGTATTGAATTACCAGATCCTAATGTAAATAATGTTCTAGAGGATTATTAAAATCCTTCAGAAAATTTAAATAAGAGTATTTTATTCTTTAATAATGTTTAATTGGCAAAAAATTAACAGTGTTTATTATTTATCTAGATCTTATTTTTCTAAAAATCAGACTTATCTAATTCTTTTTGTTACTTCTTCTTGTAATTCTCGTTGTAAAATGTGTTTTTATTGGAAAAACATTAATAATACAAAAGTTAAAGAAGAACTCACTTTAAACGAATATATCAAAATTTCTCAAAAACTTAAAAATTTAGCATATTTAAGTATCACAGGAGGAGAGCCAATTTTACGTGAAGATTTATTAGAGATAATTCATGCCTTTTATATAAATTCAAATACCCGCTTTGTTAATATTACAACCAATGGTAGTTTACCTGAAAAAACAAATAAACTTATTAGAAATCTATTGATTAAATGTCCAAATTTAAATATTAAACTTTCAATTTCTTTAGATGGTTTAGAAAATATACATGATAATATCAGAGGAATCAATGGTCTGTTTAAAAAAGCCTTACAAACCTATAATATTTTATTGCCTCTAAAAAATCACAGATTTGCACTTAATATTGCTACAACACTTTCTGCTTTAAATAAAGACCATATTTTTAATTTTATAGACTATGTTTCTCAAAATCTAGAAATAAATGATCATACAATTAGTTTTGTAAGAGGTGATGTTAAAGAAGCCAGTTCAAAAGATATAGATTTAAATGCTTATTCTAAAACATGGCATTATCTTATTAAAAAAGAACACAAAAGTGTTTCAGGTTTTTTTGATTTTTTTAATAAACTTGTTCAGGCTATGTATGAATTAAATCAAGAAACATTAAACAATGATAAAATGATTGTGCCATGTCTAGCAGTAAAAAAATTTATCACTATAAAAGAAAATGGGGATATTTACCCCTGTGAAATAATTTCTTATATTTTTAAAAATTATAAGTTTATAATGGGTAACTTAAGAGATTTTGATTATGACATAAATAAAGTACTTAAGAATCCAAAGAGCAAAGAAATAATCTCTTTTATTAAGAACAGTAAATGTCACTGTGGATTTGAATGTGCTAATCTTTGCAATATAGTTCTTTCTAAGAAAAATTTATTAAAATTTATTATTAAAAGGAGCGTTATATGATTTCAGTTATTATACCAGTTTATAATGCTGCTAGAACATTATCTAATTGTTTAGATAGTATTTTTAATCTAGATTATACAGATTTTGAAGTAATTATTGTTAACGATTGTAGCACAGATAATTCTTTAGATATAGCAAAACAATACAATGTTAAAATTATCAACCATGAAAAGAATTTTGGCCCAGGGGTGGCTAGAAACAATGGTGCTAAAATAGCTAATGGTTCTATTCTTGCCTTTACAGATTCTGATTGCGAGGTTCCTAGAGATTGGCTTAGAAAATTTGAAGATTTTTTCAAAAAAAACCAAGATGTCGCTATAATTACAGGACCATACTCTAAATCTGTAGAAACAAAATTTATTTCAATATTTCAACACTATGATATCTCGCGCTTTCAAGAGCGTACATCTGGTTTTATAAATACTTGTACTTCATGTAACTTAGCCTGTAAAAAAGATATATTTTTTGAAATTGGTGGTTTTTCAGAAACATGGATAAATGAAGATTGGAGGCTTGCTTTTAAACTCCCAAAACAATATAAAATTTACTGGCATAAAGAAAATGGAGTAGCTCATAATTATAGAGCTACTTTTAAATCATATTTTAAACAACAGATTTCTTGGGTAAGTACCACCATTATGGTTTATTTATTATATCCCCATATATTAATCAAAAGCGCTAGTTTTAGTAAAAGAGATGTTGTTTTAGATTTATTTTTTTCTTCTTTGTTTTTTGTTACAATCCCATTAATTTTTTTTAAATTTTATTTTTTGTGGATATTAATCTTCAGTTTCATTATTCTTTTTTTATTAAATTTAAATTTTTTAAATAAAATTAGAAAAGAAATTAGTTTAAAATTTACAGTTTATTCTATATTTTTTGTTTTAATAAGAAATTTCATTTGGATTTTAGGAATAATTAAAGGGTTAAAACTCTATATTTTTAAAAGAAATTGTAATTATTAATAGATTTTATTTTTAAGCAAACAAGTATTTTCTTTTATTTCAATCTTTTCTAAACCACAATTTTCTAAATAATTGCAATAATTTCTATAGCTAACTACATAAGTTACATTTAAAAAATTTAAATTATTTAGATAAATATTACAATTTATATTTTCATTTAAAAAAGTAGAAGCATTTAATCGTTCCACATATTTTTTATTTATTTCTTCTGGAGAAAACCCCCCAGCAGTTGAAATGTCATATTTAAAGACCAAATAGGAATATATCGCAGCAATATAACATCCAGGTTCCTTACAACATCCATCTTCTGAACAATAAGTTATTAAATATTTTTCTTCATTTGGAATCTTTGAAAGTAATTCTACAGTTTGTCTTGCAACAGGATCTTGAGAATCATTAAACCAAGGTGTTAAAGTAATAGATGTAATTATTGCTATAATAGGGGTTACTATTAAAAAAGTAAATATCAAAGCTCTTTCTTTATTGGAAATTGATTTATAATTTATTCTGAATAAATAAAAAATTATGAAAAATAAAAAGAAAAAAAGAAAAGCATCAGGGTATATATGTTTAAGTATAGGAATAAAAGGAATTACTCTTATAAAAAAAAGTATACTAACTAAAAGTATAGGAGCAAAAAATATTAGTTCCTTTTGTTTTTTCAATTCATTATTTTTAAGATATAAATAGAATATTAACCACATACAAATTGGTATTATAATCCCAAGTATATTATCATTAAACCAAGGACCTGAAAAATCCCACATTCTAGTGGATCTTACTGCCCCTAATATTGTATTATTAAATATATTTATTAAATAAGGCAGCCACCAAAAAGAGGAAAAAATCGCCCCAATAGAACAATATATTATTAATCTTATTTTTTCTTTTTTAGGTTTTATTAAAAATAATCCTAAAATTAATATATGTGATAAAATTATTACAAAAGGATTAGAAATCATAATTAAAAAATAAAAAAGAATAAACAACAAAGATTTGTTATCAAATTCTTTTTCTTTATATAAAAAAATCAAAAATGCCAATGGTAAAAAAAATACCCATCCTATAAATTCTGGCATTCTTCCAAGTCTTATAAAATTACCTATTGAAAGGGGATTAGCAATTATTAATATAAAAAACGCAATTCTCTTAACTAAAGAAAGATTTATTAATTTTCCCAGGATTAATATTGTAATAAAAGACATAACAATCATAGTAATTAATGAAATGTAAGTGCTTAGCATAATATTGTTCTTAGTTAGGTTCATTATAAAAAAATCAGTAAAAAAAAACCAAGAAGGAGGATATGATTTAAATAATTCGAATCCATTATACCAATAATTACAAATATTATGAAAACCACATTTGTCTAAAAAATATAATTGTGCCATATGTGAACTATAATCATTAACAATATCCAATGCGAATATATTAATCATTTTAGATTGATCTATTAGTCTGATAATTAGATATATTCCTAAAGTTATAATAGACAAATAAAACCACGAATCTGGAATATTTTGTTTTTCATCAGTCATAATCAAGTCAAATTCAAGTATTTTAATAATATATCGCTTTTTTATTGAATATTTTTTTTATACAATAAATCTTAAATATCAACATAAAAAAAAGAATATTATGCGAGTTACTTTTGTTACAATAGGTGCTGAAAGTTTAGGAATTGAATATTTATCTGCAACATTAAAAAAAGCAAACAATAAGGTTAAATTAGTCTTTGATCCTGGTTTGTTTGATGATAAATATTATTTTCATATTCCATCCCTAGGAAAGATATTTAATCAGAGAAAAAAGACAATTAAAAAAATAATTGATTCTAAACCAGATTTAATTTGTTTTTCAGTAATGACAGATACGTATAGATGGGGAATTGAAGTAGCAAGAGAAGTTAAAAAAAGAATAAACACATCAATAATTTTTGGAGGCATTCACCCAACTCTAGTCCCAGAGGAAGTAATAAAAAATGATTGTATAGATATTGTTGCATTAGGTGAATGCGAAGAAGCACTAATAGAGCTATGTGATAAATTAACTAAAAAACAAGAAATTAAAGATATCAAAAATTTTTGGATAAAAGAAAATAATAAAATATACAAAAACGAACTAAGACCAATTAACATGGATTTAGATAATATTCCATTTCCAGACAAAGAGTTATTTAAAGACGAGATTAGAATAAAAGATTGTTATATGATTCAAACCAGCAGAGGTTGTCCTTTTAGATGTAGTTATTGTTCAAATGCCTTTTTATTAGATTTGTATAAAAAGAAGGGCAGTTATTTAAGAAGAAGAAGTGTTAACAATGTTATTGAAGAATTAAAAATAGCCAAAACTAAATTTAATCCCAAGATAATTAGTTTTATGGATGATGTTTTTACATCAGATAAAGAATGGTTAAATGAATTCTTAGAAAAATATGTGAAATATATTAATCTCCAATTTAGAGCAATATCTCATCCATTATATCTAGATGAAGAAATCGCTATAAAATTAAAAAAAGCAGGTTGTTATAGAATAGAATTAGGTGTACAATCTACAGATGAAATCTGTAGAAGAAATATCTTAAAAAGAGGAGAAAAAAATGAACACCTTATTAGAGCATTTAAAGCCTGTGAGAAGGCAAAATTAAGTTTAATGGTAGATCATATCTTCGGGTTACCTGGAGAAACAGAAGAACAATTAAAAAATGATGTTTTATTCTATAATAATTTTAAGATTGACAGAATAGCATGTTTTTGGCTGGAATATTTCCCTAAAACAGAAATAATTAATATCTCTAAAAATATGGGATTAATTGATGATAATCGTATAGAAAATATAAATTTAGCAAATGAAAAGATGTATCATGATGGTGGTTCTGTAGAAAAAAAACACACGATAATTGTAAAAAATTATGATTTTTTATTTAAATTACTTCCATTATTGTCTAAAAAAAGAATAAAAAAAATAATAAATAAAGGTTCATACAAAAAATATTATAAATTTCCCTTTATCATTCCTATCCTTTTAGAAGTAATTGTTGCCTTTAAAAACAAAGATTATGAGACTATTAATTATATAAAGCATTATTTACATCACATTAAGAAAGGATTATTATGAAAATTTTATTGATTAATCCATCGCAAAGAAATGTCTATGGTACTCCAATGCCACAAGCCTATCCGCCATTAGGTTTATTATACATAGGAGCAGTTTTAGAAAAAGATGGACATGTTATAGATTTATTAAACATAGATAGTGATGGTTTTAATGAAAACTACATTTTAGAGTTTAAACCAGATTTTGTAGGAATTACAGCGACAACCCCAACATTTAATAATGCCATATTAATTGCTAAAAAAATAAAAGAAATATTAGATGTTAAAATTATTTTAGGAGGAGTACATGCTACTATATCTCCTTTTGAATCCTTAAATAATGATTACATTGATTTTGTTATAAAAGGAGAAGGAGAACAAACGATCTTAGAATTAGTAAATTCTAATGGAAAGTATACTATTGATGGTTTATTCTACAAAAAAGATAAAAAAATTATTAAGAATAATGAAAGAAAATTAATTGAAAACCTAGATGATTTACCATTTCCAGCTAGACATTTATTAAAAAATCCAAATTTTTATGTTCCTCCAGATGCTACTAGAAAGCCAGTTGCATCTATCATGACAACAAGAGGATGTTATGGAAAATGCACTTACTGTTGTACTAAAAATATCTACGGTTTTAGATTAAGAACTAGAAGTGTTAAAAATATATTAGATGAGATAGATGTAGTTGTAAACAAATTTAATGTAAAAGAGATTCATTTTATGGATGACAATTTTGTTTATGATAAAAACAGAGTAATCGAATTCTGTTCAGAATTGAAAAAAAGAAATTATGATTTAATCTTTGAATTTGCAAATGGTTTAAGAGCTGATTGTATAAATGAAGAGGTTCTTAACGCTTTAAAATCAATTGGAGTTATTAATCTTGGCTTTGGTGTAGAATCTGGGAATGAAGAAATTTTAAAAAATATAAAGAAAGGAATAACCAAGGATCAAGTAAGAAAAGCATTTAAATTGGCTAAAGAAAAGGGTTTTCAAACATGGGGTTTTTTTATGTTTGGTTTACCAGGAGAAAATGAAAAAACTATGCAAGACACAATTGTTTTTGCATTAGAATTAGATCCAGACTTTGCTAAATTTTTAGTCTTAAAACCATACCCAGGAACAGAGATTTATGATCAATTAAATAATGCTAAATTTATTTTTGATTTTAATTATGATCATTATGGCCCTTATACCTATCCAGTACATAAATTGGAAGAAGTAAATGCCGATACAATCTATAAATATCAAAAAAAAGCAAATAGAATCTTTTATCTGAGAGCATCTAAGATTTATAGCCATATGAGAAGAATAAAATCCCTTGATCAGCTAAAATACAATTTCAAAGCCTTTTCATTTTTATTTAAAAAATTATTCAAATAGTTTTTTCTTTTAATTTTTTTCTATATTCCAATAATCTTAAAAAATATTCATAAGAATCTGTCCAAAGCTTAACAGTTGAACCCTTTTGTTTAACCTTTCTAATAAATAAAGTAGGCATTTCTTTTATTTTATATCCATTTAAATAAGCAGCCATCATTATTTCAGTATCCCAAAACCAGCCATTATTCGGTGTAAATGGTAATAAATCTAATAATTTTTTTCTATTAAAAAATTTACATCCAGTTTCACTATCCTTTGCTTGCATATTAATCAATAATTTAGCTAATTTTCTATAAACAATAGAAGATATATCTCTTGGTATCCCCGTAATATCAAATGAATATATTCTTAATCCAGTCACAACATCATAGTTTTCCATTACCTCTTGATATAATTGTGGGATGTGATATGCTGGTGTTTCTAGATCTATATCTATAAAACCAGCAACTACCCCTTTAGCAGCATTAAATCCAGTCTTAACTGCACCCCCCCTTCCTTTATTTTTTTCATGGAAGATATATCTTAACTTATTATCTTTTTCACAAGCCAGTTTTATTAGTTCCCTAGTGTTATCTTTACTGCAATCATCAACAAATATGACTTCATAATTTATTTTTGTATTATCTAAGGTTTTAGTTATATCTTTAACCGATTCAAGAAATATTTTTTCTTCATTATAACAAGCCAATACTAGACTTAGATCAATTTCTGACATCCTTTATCACCTTATTTATACTATCAATTACATATTCTATCTCTTCCTCTGAATATGCAGCACCAAGCCATCCACTTTTTAATGTTTTTATCACTTCATTTATTTCAATATCTTGAATCAATGGTGCAGATACTGCTATAAATTTCTTCATAATTATTCTCTCAATAATTTGTTTAATAAATATAATGGTGGTTTATTATTATTTTATTTTTTTAAAAAAAGATCCAACTGTATTGCCAAAGATATATTCCCTCCAGTATTTAAAATCAGGTTTTAATAATAATGAGGGTTCTATTATACATGAAGCATAACAATCAAATTTAGGGATACATTTATAGTTAATCCCTCTAATATCTCTAGCCAGTTCAGAATACCATATCTCCTTAAGAGAATTTTCTCTAATATTTCCAAAAATACTATCTTTTTTATTTTCATGCAATAGACATGAATTATAGACTCTACCCATTGAATCTATATTCATTATAAAAGTAGAAGCTAAGCATTTAAAATTTTTTTTTGTATAAGTATAATCCAATACAATATCTGAAGTTATAATAGGATACCTCTTTTTTAAATCCTTTATCTCTAAAATAATCTTATTTATTAATTCTTTATCTTTAATCAACCAATCATCCAGATTATCTACCTCTGAAATTAAGAATCTGAAATAAACCTGTACTCCTAATTCTTTAGCTATTTCACATATTTTTCTTATATCTTTATAATTTTTTTGATGAATATTGTAATTAATTCTTATATTTTTTACATATTTTTTAGTTTCTTTTATTCCAGCTATAGCCCTGTCAAATAATCCGGGAAGTTTTCTATCAATATCATGCCTATTATCAGGGTAGTCTATAGAAACAGTAATACTATCTATATATCTGCCATATTTTTCTATATTATCCATTAATAAATATCCATTTGTTGTTATAGAAATGTCATAACCTATGTTATATGCTGTTTTTATTATATATTCAACATGTGAATTTACAAATGGCTCTCCCCCATTAAATAAAAGGTAGCCACAACCGAGTTTATATGCCTCCTTTAAAACCCTATTTATTTCATCTGTTGTTAATTCATTTTTATGATCTTCTTTCCAATGATAGCAAAACGTACATTTACAATTACACATTTGTGAAGGTTCAAATAATAGTATAAAGGGTATTGGTTTTTTTAAGAGAATGTTACTTGATATTGATTTTATTAATTTTAATTTATTTGGAATCATTTTTTTGTTAATTCAAATTTATTTTTAATTCTTTTGATTAGTATCTATGTTGTTTTGCTAAAGATATTTTAGAAAAGGAATAAAAATATTTATATATTAGTTTAGATTAAATTTATCATTATTAAAAAAATATGAGGTGATGTTATGGACAAAGGAAATATAAAAATTCTTTTTATCGGGTTATTATTTTTAATTAGTTTAAGTGTTATTGTTTTTAGTGATACAACATTAAATACCTATATCCCAGGTACTAGTTGGAATCAAAATGTAACAGGTCAATGGTTAAATCGTACAGGGATTCTTGGAAACATAATGGGTTCTAATATATTAGCTAACGTTACAAAAGGAGGAGTATGTGGTAACTATACCTTTTTTATAAATGTATCACAGGGAAGTGCAACTACACATATAAATTTGTCATCTATAAATATATCTTTACCTACAGGATGGACTTATAATGGTAATAATTATACAGTTAATTATACCCAAAGTCCTAGTGCTCTTACTACAGTACCAGTAGATTTAACTAATTTTAATTGTACAGGTGTGAATGCTACCGGGGTTGTTAGTGGAATAAATATAAATCAAATTGTGTGTTCTAATTTAACCAAGACAGGTCAACCAGATTATGTACCTGGTCTTAATGGTACTGTTATTGTTCAAGCCACATTATGTGCTAACTCTCCAGGTACAGAAATACCTCATGCAGCGGGATTTTCTATTAGGTTAATTAGGTCATCGGCCGGGGTAATGAATGTCACCTATCTTAATTATACAGTAGACGACTTAGCACCAAGATTTGAGATTTTTGGAGGAGATAGTGTAAATGACTCTCTGTTAAATGGAACAGGTTTTAATTATTCTAATGGTGTGACCCTTGGATACCCAAATATGATTTGGTTAAATATTACTTTAAATGATTTAACTATTTGGAATAGTACAAGTACTGCAGAGTTAACAATAGATTTATGGAATTCAACGACATGGGGTAACCAGAGTTTTGCTAGTGTTAATACAACCAATAAAAGTAGATTTTATGGTATGGGAAAACACGTTAGTATTAATTGGACTCAGCAAATAGTAAATTTTGTAAGTAATACAACTTATTATATGAATCTATCATTAACAGATTCAGTGAACAACACAAATAGCTCAATAATGTATGTATTCTTTGTTGGTAATATAACTATAAGAAATGGTACAACAGATTCATATAAAAACGCAAGCATTATTAGAGGAGATGATGATGGTTTGTTATTCAATGCAACACCATATACCAACAGATGGAATAATTGTAGTTTATACGCAGATTTCAATGGAAATTATGTTGTGAATCAGACTATAACTCCTGGTTATTTGGATGAAAGAGTAAATCCAATGTTGACTTTTAATAAGATTAACGTCTCAGATAATAGTACTGGTTATAAATATGAGATTAATTGTACTGATGTAATTGGTGGACAAGCAATAATGTTAGATACAAGAGAATTAGGTGTTAGTACCCATCAAAAGAGGATAATTGTTGATAATGTTAAACCAACAGCCACTATCACTTCTTCTGCTGGAACAACATTAGCTTTAGGTCAAGATACAACATTGACTTGTTCAATAGGAGATTTACATCCAAGGAGCGCTTCAATGAGTGTTAATGCTGGCACAGGAGGTTCATGTTCAGTAACCACTACAGGAGAAACAACAGGAACAGGATGTTCAGCTAGCTATATTGCTTCACAAGCAGGTGCTTTTACAGTAACATGTACTGGAGAAGATAATGTTTCAAGATCAACCACAACAACTTTAACCTTATCAGTCTCAGATACAGGATCTGGAAGCAGCTCTTCAAGTGGTGGTGGAAGTGGAGGAGCAGGCGCTAGTGTTGCTGCTACTACAGACGCAGTGGCTAATACACCAACAGAGGTATTAATCAGCAATGAAGATGTTGGGGTTGAGAGTATTATTTTCACAACAACAGAAGGTGTATCAGATGTTAAATTTACATTAACTCAATATACTGTTCAACCAGCAGAAACAGGAAGTGTTTCTCCAGAGGGCGACGTATACAAATATTTCGAGGTAGATAGTGATAAATTAACAGATGAGAATCTAGCAAATGCAGAGATCACATTTAAAGTAGAAAATACATGGATGCAAGAAAATGGCTATGGGATTAGTGATATTGTATTAATGAGGTATGATAATGATTGGCAAGAATTAGAAACAAATTATCTAAATGCTGATTCAGAATATACAACATTTAAAGCAACAACACCAGGATTTAGTTATTTTGCTGTGACTGCAAAAACAAGTGTTGAGGTACCGAGTGAAGAAGAAATTTCAATTACAGAAGAATTACCTACAGCAGAACCTACAGAAATAATAGAAGAAACAACAAAAGGAAAATGGCTATTAACAATAATAATATTATTAATTTTAGTAGCTGTAGGATTTGCCATATATTACTTTAAAAAGAAAAAATAATTTTTCTTATTTTTTAGAAATCTTTATAATTTCTTTATTGATTAGAATTTTATGAATTACTTTAATTTATTTTGTGCATTATTAAGTTTTAGTATAGTATATCTTGGAACCCCACATTTGATTAGATATCTTAAAAAACTAGGGTTAGAAGTCAAAGACCAAAATAAAAGAGATAAACCATTAATTCCTTTATCTGGAGGTTTAATAGTTGTTGCTGGTGTATTAGTTGGAGTATTAGTTTTTATTTTTTTTAGGACATTTATCATACAAACAAAAATATTAACAACAGAAAACCTAATTATTGTTTTTGCTTCCTTATTAACAATATCAATTATAACATTTGTAGGTTTTTTAGATGATTTATTAGTGCACAAAGATAAAGAAAGGAGTGGAGGATTAAATCAATGGCAAAAGCCATTTTTAACCCTATTTGCTGCTGTTCCATTAATGGTTATTAATGCTGGTCATGAAGTAATGAATCTGCCTTTTTTTGGAGATATAAACTTTGGTATTCTTTATCCCATATTCTTTGTTCCAATTGGTGTAATTGGAGCAGCTAATATGATTAATATATTGGGAGGAATTAATGGCGTTGAAACAGGTATGGGTATAATTTACTTTGGTTCTTTAGGGTTGTATGCATATATTAATGAAAGTTACATTGCTGCAATGTTCGCATTAATGATATTTTCTGCTTTAATAGCCTTTTTTTATTATAATAAATTTCCAGCCAAGATATTTCCAGGAGATTCTTTAACCTATTTTTTAGGCGGATCTTTAGCAGTTATAGCTATAGTTGGAAATCTAGAAAAAGCAGCTTTAATTGTATCCATTCCATTTATTTTAGAGTTTATTTTAAAATTAAGAAGCAAGTTTAAGGCTCAATGTTATGGAGAATACATTAATGAAAAGGTCAAAACAAACTATAAAAAATATTATTCTGTTATCCATTTTTTTACTAATTCCGGAAAATATACAGAAAAACAAATAATGTATTTTATGATTGGAATAGAAATATTCTTTAGTTTGTTGATTTGGGTGATTTAAATGTTTAAAATCTTAAAAGAAAACGCATTCTTTAGAGATAATTTTATTCTATTTTTAGCCTCAAGTTTTCATAATTTTTTAGGGTTTGTATTTCATTTTATTCTAGGAAGATGGCTAGGGCCAAACGAATATGGTGTTTTAGGTGTTATTTTAAGTTTAATATATATGTTTACAGTACTTTATTATGCTGTACAAACATCCACTGCACAGCATATTGCAGAATTAAAGGCTAAAAATGAATATAAAAAGATTAATTTTTTATTTAGAAGAACATTATTAAAACTATTTTGTATAGGGCTTATTATCATATTTTTTTTTATTTTGTTTAGTAAATCAATTGCAGATTATTTAAATATAGACATCATTTATTTATATATAATTACACCATTTATTGTTCTAACCCTATTATTATCGCTTCAAAGGGGTATGCTTCAAGGACTTCAATGGTTTAAGAAATTAGGAGCAAACCTAATTATAGAGGCTCTCGTTAAGGTTTTTGTTGTATTACTTTTAATAGTTTTAGGTTATAAAATAGGAGGGGCATTATTAGCAGTTATTATTTCTATATTAATTCCATTAATCTTTGGTTTTTTTTCCTTAAAAAATATTTTAAAGAAAAAAGAGGAAAAAATAGAAGAAAATTTATTTGATTCTATACCAATATTATTTATGCTAATTTCTTTAACAGCCTTTTATACAATAGATATACTAATGATTAAACATTATTTTTCTAGTACAGAGACTGGTTTTTATATAGCATTGAGTATGATTGGAAAGGTTTTATTTTTTGGTTCTATATCTGTCAGTCAGGTTATGGTACCAAAGATTGTTGACAAACACATCAAACAAGAAAAAACTAAGAATATCTTATTAAAATCTATATTAATTGTTTTTTGTTTCATCTCAATCTTGGTTTTTTTATATTTTACATTTAGTAATGTTATTTTAAATATTTTTTATGGTAAACAGTATCTAGATATTGCTTATTTATTAGGATGGTATGGTCTTTTTATTGGTGTTTATTGTTTACTCTATTTATTATGTTTTTATCTAATAACAATAAAAAAATATTTTTTTATTGTTATTTTATACCTATTTAATATTATACAGGTTTTAATTATATATTTTAAACATGATAGTTTAAATACTATTGTTTATAATTTGGTAATTTTAATAACCTCTTTATTTTTATTATTATTTATATATGCTCTTTTGAGGGAAAAATGAATATTATGGTTTGTTATCCACCTTTACATAGTTATAAAGGTGTGCCCTTATTATCACAAAACAGACAATTTCAATGGTTTAATAACCCGACCTATATATTTCCAATAATTCCAGCATCTGCAGCTACTTTATTAAAATTTAATGGATATAACGTCATTTGGAAGGATGCAATTGTTGAGGGTTTAATCGATCAAGAATTCTTAGAATTTTTTAAAAAATCTAATGTAGATATCATAGCTATAGAAACAAAAACCCCAGTGATTAAAATGCATTGGGAGTGGATTGAAAGACTTAAAGATATCAAAGAAGTTAAAATTGTCTTAATGGGAGACCATGTTAGTGCATTTCCTGAGGAATCTTTTGAAAATTCTAAAGTTGATTTTATTATTACAGGGGGAGATTATGATTTTTCTTTGTTAAGCATCTGTGATTATTTAAGCCATAAACATAGTTGGATGATAGGGGGTATATATTTTAAAGAAAACAACGTTATTAAAAAATCAGGTATTCTAAATCTAGAAAATAATAATTTAGATGATTTGCCATTTATTGATAGAGAGTTAACTAAATGTAATTTATATAATATAGAATATAATATTCCTGTTAAGCCATTTATGTATATTATGTCAGGAAGAGATTGCCCATATGGTAAATGCAAATTTTGTGCTTGGCCAATACTATTTCCAAAACATAGGGTTAGAGGTGTTAAAAATGTTTTAGATGAAATTGGAATTTTAATAGAGAAATATGATGTTAAAGAAATATTTGATGATAGTGGAACATTTATGAATGGAAAATGGTTAGAAGACTTTTGTAATGAAATAATTAATAGAGGTTACAATAAAAAAATAAGTTTTAGTTGCAATATGAGGTTTGATTTTATTAATGATGAGAATTTAAGATTAATGAAAAAAGCAAATTTTAGATTATTAAAACTAGGATTGGAAAGTGGAAATCAAAAAACACTTGATAAAATCTGTAAGAGTATAACTATTGAACAAATTATTAATGGTTGTAAATTAATTAAAAAAAATAGATTAAATGTTCATTTAACAATGATAATTGGTTATCCATGGGAGACAAGAAAAGAAGCATTGAATACATTAATATTAGCTAAAAAATTAATGTTGAGTGGAGATGCTGATATTTTACAATCTACAATTATTATTCCATATCCAGGTACACCATTATTTAAAGAAGCACTTGAAAGGGGATGGTTTAGATTTAATTATAAATACTATGAAAGATATGATATGAGAGAACCAGTTTTAAAAACAATAGATATGGAAGCTGATGATGTTATGAATATTTGCAATATGATATACACAAAAATATTTTTAAATCCAAAATATATACTTAGGCACATATCTAAAATTAGAAATATAAACGACATAAAATATAAATTAAAGGGGTTAAAGGCAGTATTTGGGCACATTAAGGATTTTAAAGGATAAATTTATATGCTTAAATTTTTTTAAAGAATTATGAATTACAAAAAAATATTATCTTTAACCGGTCTTATCGTATTTATTTATTTATTATGGAATATAGGGTGGTTAAAATTAATACAGTCATTTATTAATCTTAATCTTAAAATTCTTTTTATTGCTTTAATCCTTGGTGTATTTGTTTTATTTATGTGTGTTAAAAAATGGTTTGAAATATTAAAATTGCAAAATATCTATGTTAATTATTTTAAATTATTCAAAATAAGTTTGATTGGAATTTATTATAGCTATATTACACCATCTAAAAGTGGAGGCATTCTAAGATCATTATATCTAAAAGACCATTGTAACAAATCTTTAGCAGTATGTAGCTCAAGTTTTTTTATTGAAAAAATTTTTGATATTTTAGTAATTGTTCCTTTAGCCCTATTAGGTTGTTTTTTTTTAATTGATTTTATTCAAAATATCTATTTATATTTATTAATTTTTATAATTTGTTTTTTCTTATTATTATATTTTTTTTATAGTAAAAAACGAAGCAAATGGTTTTTTAGATTCTTTTATATTCATTTTATTCCAAACAAACTTAAAGACAAAATTAAGGAATTTTTTGATGAATTTTATTCTAATCTTCCACCATTTAAAAAATGTTTAAAGCCAATAATATTTTCTTTTTTATATTGGATAGGTAATTATAGTTTTGCATATTTAATAGGAGTAGCTTTAGGTTTAAAAATGAGTTATTTAATATTTATTTCTGTATTCCCATTAGGAACAATAATTGGTTTACTGCCTATATCAATAGCAGGATTGGGTATCAGAGAATTATCTCTTATATTCTTTATGTCAAAATTTGGAATAAATCCAGATATTATTGTACTAACTTCTTTAATTTCTATGTTTTTTCTTGGAATAATTCCAGCTATCTTTGGGTTTTTTATTAGTTTAAGATGGAAGAAATAATATATAAAAGTTAATAAATCCAAATATCATTTTTTTAATATGGGTGAATATTGTTTTAATTCAAAAGGAGATAGTCATGTCAAAGAACATATGGATTTGGCTAATAAAGTTGTTTTAGAAAGAATTAAAGGTGTTAGAAGTATCATACTTTATGGAGGTTTTGGTAGGGGAGAAGGTAGTGGAAGATTTATTCACGATAAATTTTTTCCTGCAAACGATTATGATGTTTATGTTATAACAGATGAAAAAATAGATGATGATTATATTGAAAATGTTGCTAAAGAAGTCGCTTCTAGATGGGGAAAAAAAGGAATTATTTTAGAGATGTTTGACAAAAATCAAACATTAGGGGATAATTTTTATTATGATTTCAAATGTTTAACTGTTGAACAATTAAAAAAATTATTTCCTATGTTAAGATACTATGAGTTACGTAATGCCTCCACTATTGTCTGGGGTGAAGATTTAAGATATTTAATTCCAAATTATAAAGTAGAAGATATACCGCTAGCTGAGGGTGCAAGGATTTTGTTAAATAGAATGACTCATATGATAGAATATATCTCTTTGGATGGAAAACACGATCCAGAGATGTTAAAATACTTTGTTGCTAAGGTTTATATTGATGCATGTACTGCTTTGTTAATTTTAAGTGAAAAATATGCCCCCACTTATTTTAAAAGAATGCAAATTTTTAAAGAAACATATAAAAAAGATTTTTCTGAATTATATGAAGTCATTCCATATTTTGCTGATAGAGTTAGTGAAGCTACTTTATGGAAATTAGATTTAGATAAAGAAATTAATTTAAGCGACATAGAATATTGGCATCAAGCCAGAGAAGATATGTTAGAGGTTTCTAAATATTTCTTTTCTAAATTTACTGGAAAAAATATTCTTAATATTGATGATTTAAGTAATGCAATTCAAAATATGAATAAAAATTATTATGAGCCATATGGGTATTGGTTTCTAAAATTAAGAGGATTAAATAATAAGATTATTCCTAAACTCATGAGAGTGACTTTGCCTTATTATTTTAAGTATAAATTTTTTAAAAGGGTAAAAAATCAATTAAAAGAGAATTATTTTAAGATGTTGTATTCTTCGTCAGGACCTGATTTAATAATATTTTCTGCTATGCCTTTTGTATTATTTTCTTTGAAAGAGGATTCAGTGGATAAAGAAATGTTAATGAAGGGAAAGGAAGTTTTGAGTAAGGTTTATCCTGTAAAAGGCAATGATTGGGAATCAATAAGCCAGGATTACGCTAATGCTTATGTTGCTTTCTTTTTACAAAAGATAGTTTAGAAAATATATTTTTTATTAATGAAGAAGCTTTTTATATAAGCTATTTTTTGTATTTTCATGAAAGAATATTATGTATTTAATGGTAAAGAACTTGTTAGGTGTGATGATACGCTTAAATTTAACTATGCTGTTGCTTTTAATGGCTCTAATAGTTTTATCTGCTTCGAGACTAAATGGGAATTAATTAGGTATATTGATAGACTAAGATGGGCTGATTGTGAATGTTATACTGAATTATTGTCTTATGAAAGGGTAGAAGGTAATGGAGATACTGATTTTAAATCTAATGGAACGGTTTTAGAGGCAAGATTAATTAAGCTTTCTCAAGCAAATTAATTTAAAAAACACAGAAAAAAGTATGTCTTTTACCGAGAAAGTTTAATGTTGTAATTAATAACCATTATACTTATTAAAATTATATTTTTAATATTGGCATTAAGAAATTATTAAATACAATCTTAAGAAAAATAAGATTTAAATTATTGTTCTATCTTTAAAAACTATGAAAACATTAATTATTTGTTTGGATGCCTTAGGTTATGATCAATTAGATAAAATGAAGTTTTTAAATAGTTTCCAGAATAAAGCTAGGCTAAAAACAATTTTTGGTTATACTGGAATAGAATTTAGTTTTTTTACTGGTAAAAAGCCCATAGAAAATGATATTTGGGTTGAATTTATTAAGAAAGAGGGATATTTTAGATTTTTAAAAGATAAAAAATATTTGGAAAGATTTAGAGGTACTTTAGATTATATTTTTGCTTTAAAACAATATTTAGACGGAAGAAGTTATTTGTGTAAATTACACAACATTCCTTTTGATGTTTTTTCTTGGATAGATGTTTCTACAGAAAGAAATGTTTGGGACATTAAAAATAGTTATTTTTCAAATAAAAAATATTTAGTGTATACTTGGCCGCATTTTGTTGTGAATGGAAAACATAAAATTAGACCATTTTTTAAAGAGAATAATACAAAAATCTTTGTTAGATATTTTGATAAAGATTTTGATGTGTATTATATTCATTTGGTTAAATTGGATAAAACAGGCCATAAGTTCGGTGTAAATTCCATAGAATTTGAAGATTGTTTGAAAGAAATGGATGATAGAATTAGATTTATTGTTGAGGCTTTTGGTGAGGGAAAGATAATTATTTGGAGTGATCACGGAATGAGCAATGTTGAATTTTTTGTGGATATTATGGATTTAGTTGGAGATTTTAGAGGAAAAATGTTTATTGATTCTACAATCTGTAGATTTTGGGATATCGGAGAGAAAATTCTAGATAATATAGACGATAGTAGAGTTATTATTTGGAATGAAGAAATGATGAGAAAAAGCAGTTTACCCCATGGTGGAAAGCATGGAGAAACGATAATAAGCTTAAAGAATAGCGGTGTTTTTTGGCCAAACTATTATAACAAAGAGAAAATAAAAGGAATGCACGGTTATCCCAATTTAGATGGGTGTTTTATTAGTAATTTTGAAACCCCCAAAGAATTAGAATTATGGGATTGTTATACTTATATTTAATTTTTTTTAGAAACTATAATAAAGATTTATAAATTATTAACTTAAATGAATAATATGGAATTATATAATTTATCCAAAAAAGTAGTTGTAGAGAGAAATATTTTTTCGTTTAAAGAAATTGAGAAATCTATTTCTAAAATCTTTGATTTATTTCCTCTACCAGAAAATAAGAACATCAGAATTTTATTAAAACCAAACTGTAACAATGATTTGAATGCATTAACAGGAAACAGTACAGATCTAAGGGTAATAGTTTGTGTTATTAATGAATTAAAAAAGAGAGGTTATAAGGAGATTATTCTTGCTGAAGGCTGTAATTGTGGCATTAATCATATTGGTATTGATGTTTTAGAAAGATTAAGAATTAAATCCTTAGGTGAAATTTTAAATGTTAAAATTATTGACTTGAACAAAACGACTTATAGAAAGATAACTCTAGCAGACGATAAATTTGTTAAAATAAGCGAAGAAATATTTAAAGCAGATTTTGTTATTAATTTACCTAAATTAAAAACACATGTAGAAGCTGGAATAAGTATCGCAACTAAGAATTTAATGGGTTGTTTACAAGGATTAGAGAAAAGAAGAATCCACGATAATTTTTTTCCAAATATTGTTTCTTTAGGTAACCAAATTAGAATTAACTTAAATATAGTTGATGGTATCATTGCTATGGAAGGCAATGGTCCAGGTGATGGTATAGCCAAAAAGGTTGGTTGTTTAGTAGCTGGGAATGACTGTTTTTTAGTTGATGCCGTTTGTGCTAAATTAATGGGCTATGAAATCAATGAAATCAAATATCTAAAAATAAAAGGTTTTAGCAGAGAAGATTTAGATGTTTTAGATAAAATTCAAAATACTTATAATTTTATAAAAGCCAAAAAAAACCTTATGAGTTCTGTTCTTTTGAAAAATATTTTTGTTAGACCAAGATATTGGAGGGCCTTTGATCCAATATTCTCCTCAGGGTTTATCCCAGATTTTTTATACAAAATAAAAGTTAGGCAGGATGTTTATATTAAAGATGAAGTTAATCTTGATGCCTTTGAAATTCTAGATGTTAATGAATGTAATAGATTGTTAGATATTATCTGTCCAATGGAATTGAAAGTAGAAAATGGAAATATTCCAATAGATAAATGTTTAAAATGTATGTATTGTTATTTTTTAGATAATAAAAAATCTATTAAAATTAAAGGAGAGTTTGGTTATCTTCAACAGCATATTGATAGATTTGGTAAATTTATTCATAAATTAAAATTATAGTTTATAATATTATTTATTGTTCTTTTAATAAAATACCAAAGAAAATATTTTCTTCTTTTACTAATTATCATTTAACATAATTAAAGTAGTAGAAAAATCATAAACAATAGAGATTAAAGCCATTAAAATAGGATCTTGAGCCTTAAATCTAGCTTTTAAACCCTCCAATTTTTGTAATTTATTCATATCAAAATTAAGATATAATTGATAAAACCCCTCTAAAATCCGATTAATATCCTCTAATTCTCTTATACGATCTATTTTTTTGTCACAAATTTCTTTATATTTATCTGCTATCTTTTCTAAATTCCAAGCAATAACATATCTTAAATTAGCATTTCTTACATGCCTGATATTAATTAATCTTTCATAATAGTTTGTTAATTGATTATTTATTTCTTCTATATCTCTTATATTTTTTAAGGCATTAAATTGATTATTTTTAATAGCTTCAATAATATTATTTCCCATAGAAATTGTGATTAAAAAGGCCTTTCTCAAGGTTTCTTCTAGTTCTTCAATATTCTCTTTCACCAATGATTTTATTATACATCTTTTTTTCTGTATTACTAAGTTAAAACCAGGAGTAATATTTTTTATTAAATTTTGAATTATTTCTAATTGTTTTTCATTATTATATTGCACAATAATTTCATCGTAACCTAATTTGTAGAAAGCTGAAATGACCCATCTAATCATCCTTTCATTATAATCTCTTAGATCAATCTCTTTCTTTTTTATCTCAATTTTATCTAAAGAAACAATTATTTTATTATCTTCTTCATCAACATCTAATTCCGTTCCTTTCTTAACATTATTATTTATAATCCATTTTCTAGGTAAAGAAATTAATTGAGTACACC
>JAGVZW010000018.1 GCA_018302235.1 Candidatus Woesearchaeota archaeon | reverse complement strand
ATAATAACAATAATTGCTATAGTAATAAATATTTGACCTCTTTTGTTCATATATTATTAAAATAATATATCTTTTTAAATATTATTCTTTTATTTTTAATGTGAAGTCCTTAATTTATTTCCCACCTTAAATGATTTGTCTAGGGGAAGAGAGGTTTATTGTGGATATGTATATCTTGGTTTAACAGATTACCATGACATTTTCTGGTTTTTATGTTTAAATACAGAATATAAGTATTAATTTACAACATATGACCAATATGATTAAGAAAATTCAAACTGTCTTTATAATTATCATTGGTAAATCAACTCCTATACCAATCAATTGTTCTTTCTATACCATCTTCAAAATCTACAATTACTTTATACCTTAGAATATCTATTGCTTTATTGATATTTGCTAAAGAATGTTTAATATCTCCCATTCTAAAATCCTTGTAAATCGGCTCAATATTTTTATTTAATTTTTTATTTATTAGAAATACCAATTTATTTAAGGAAATGGCACTATTGGTTGCTATATTTATTATCTCTCCAGGAGCTTTTTTTGCAGTACATGCTTTTATATTAGCTACTACATTATTAGTTACATATGTAAAATCTCTGGTAGTTCTTCCATCCCCGTAGATTATTGGTGATTGATTGTTAATAATAGCCCTTATGAATCTAGGAATTACAGCCGAATACTGTGAATTCGGGTTTTGTTTTGGACCAAAAACATTAAAATATCTTAAACAAACTGTTTCTAAACCATAAATATTATAATATATTTTAGCATACATCTCTGCTGTTATCTTAGTGACAGCATAGGGAGATAATGGATTATATGGTAAATTCTCATATTTTTCTTTACAATTAATATCACCATAAATAGATGAAGATGATGCTATTATTACCCGTTTTACATTATTTTTTTTAGCAGCATTGAGTATATTCAATGTGCCATTAATATTATTATAATTTGAAGAAATAGGATCTATAACAGATCTTTGCACAGAGGGTAATGCAGCCTGATGAATAATAAAATCTTGGTTTTTAGTAACTTTTTGCATTAATTTTAAATTGTTTATATCACCTTGTATAAACTTTATTTTCTTTTTTATATCTTTTATATTATCTAGATTTCCAGTGCTTAAGTTATCTATAATTGTGATTGTTTCATTTCGTTCTGCTAGATATGTTGCAATATTACTACCTACAAAACCTGCACCGCCAGTTATTAGGTATTTCATTTATGTGAGGGGTTACAAATCCTTTTATATATTTTTAACTCTTCTAAAGTTAGTTTTAAATAAATTATGTTTTAGTATAATATTATGAAAGTTGGTATTATAAACCCAATAATGTGTTCTTCGAATATTAAGGGGTTATTTAAATATAAAAGATTGCATATTAAAACGGATAATTATTTCTCATCTGTTATGTTAAAAAAAGCATTGCAAAAATATGCAGATGTAAAATTAGTGAGTTCAGACTTTTATAAACCAGAAATTAAAAGTAAAAATGTTATATATGGTAAAACAAAATATTACCTATCTCCAATTGTTGCACCAATATTTGATTTTAATTTAGATAATTGTGACAAAATAATAGCTGTTGATTTTTTACAACCAGCCACATTAAAGATTTTAAAAACTAAAAAAATTTATATTTGGCAGGATTTAAATCATTATCCAAGATTTCCAGGAAAACAAATCTTCTTTTTTCTCAAAAGATTAAAAAGATATAATAATGTAATAAAATTTATTCCTAAAACAAATGCTGCAAAAGAATTTTTAATTAAAAATGGTTTTAAAAATATAGGAAATATTATCAGTGGAGGTGTAGATACTAATTTATTTAAATTTCAAAAAACAGAAAGTAAATTTATTTTATCTGTAGGAAGATTAATCAAAGAAAAGGGGCATCATATCTTAATTAAAGCAATGCAGGGCTTAAATATAAGGTTAGTTATTGTGGGAGACGGGCCAGAAAAATTAAATTTAATTAAATTATCTAAAAAATTAAATGTTAATGTTGAATTTTTATCTAGTATTAATAAACATAAATTATGTAGCTTATATAATAAGTCTTATTTTACAGTTTTCCCAAGCATAAAAGGAGAAACATTTGGTTTTGTTGTTTTAGAAAGTTTTGCTTGTAAAAAAACAGTAATAACAACGGATATACCAGGGCCTAAAGATATTATTACTTCAAATACAGGTATTATTGTTAAACCAAATGATGTTTATAGTTTACATAAAGCTATTATTAAACTATTTAAAAACGAAAAATTAAGAAAACAATTAGAAAACAATGCCTATAAACATGTTAAAAAATACTATGATTGGAATATAGTAGCTAAAAGTTTAATCAAAGAAATTTCTAGCGATTGCAATTCGGACAATTCTTAGGATAATCCTTTTCTATATTATAATAATATGAAAATTTACAATATCTGCATATCTTATTTTTTGATTTCATAATAGACTTTTCTATTGCAGGTGATGGTTGTTTTTTTACAAATTCCTCTGTTCTTTCTTTTAATTTAGGTAAAATATCTAAACAAAAACAACACCCAATTCTATCATTATGTGGATCAAATATTATATCTGCTGGGTGAACCTCTTTCTCACAAACCCTACATATTGTGAGTTTAGCTTTTTCCATAATTTAAAAGTCATATTGTTATATTTATTGTTTTTCCTTTAGTCAAATACCTAATTTAATAATAAATCCAAGAAATTATATCAATTCTTAAGTCTAGAAACATTTATAAACCTTTTAATTTTGCAAGTTAGTAGATTCACATATGGAGGAGCATATCTTATGGCAAAAGGAAAACCACACATAAATATTGTTTTTGTAGGTCATGTAGATCATGGAAAGTCTACTACAGTTGGAAGACTATTCTTTGATTCTGGGCATATTGACGAACAAGCAATGAGGAAATTAAGAGAAAAAGCAGAAGAATTAGGTAAAAAAGGATTCGAATTTGCCTTTGTGATGGATAATTTAAAGGAAGAAAGAGAAAGAGGGGTAACAATTGATTTATCACATAAAAAATATGTAAGTAATAAATATGAATATACTATTATAGATGCTCCAGGCCATAAAGATTTTATTAAAAATATGATTACAGGTGCTTCACAAGCTGATGTTGCTGTTTTAGTTGTTGCAGCTAGCGATGGTATTATGGAGCAAACAAAAGAACATGTATTTTTGTGTAAAACACTCAATGTAGGTCAAATTTGTATCTTAGTGAATAAAATGGATGTTGTTAACTATGATCAAAAAAAGTTTGACTCAGTTAAAACAGATGTACAAAAATTATTAAAAAGTGTTGGATATAAAATAGAAGAAGTACAATTTATCCCAGTAAGTTCATTAAATGGAGAGAATGTTGTAAAAAAATCAGATAAAATGAGTTGGTATACTGGACCAACCTTAGCTGAGCAATTAGATAATTTTAAAGAGCCAGAAAAACCAATTAATTTGCCTTTAAGATTGCCTATACAGGATGTATTTAACATTACAGGTATTGGAGTAGTTCCTGTTGGTAGGGTAGAAACTGGTGTAATGAAAATAGGGGATAAAGTAACAATTGTGCCAGGAAGAGAGGGTACAGGTGTTAGCGGAGAAGTTAAGAGCATAGAGATGCATCACGAACAGATTCAAGAGGCTATTCCAGGAGATAATGTTGGTTTTTCAGTCAGAGGAATTAGTAAAAAAGACATAGCTAGAGGAGATGTACTAGGTAGATCTGATAATATACCCCCATTAGTATCAGAATTTACTGCTAGAATTGTTGTAATTAATCACCCTAGTGTTTTAACTGTTGGATATACACCAGTATTTCATATACATACAGCACAAGTTGCTTGTCAGATAACAAAATTATTAAAAAAACTAAATCCAGCAACAGGTGAAACTATAGAAGAGAACCCAACAATGTTAAGAAACGGGGATGCAGCAGTAGTAGAGATTAAACCTACAAAACCACTGGTCATAGAAAAAGCAACAGAAATACCGCATATGAGCAGGTTCGCTATTAGAGATGCAGGTTCAACAGTAGCAGCTGGTATGTGTATTGACTATGTAAAAAAATAATTTTCTATATTATTTTAAACAAAATTCTTATTATTGTATATACAATAGCCCATTAGTACCTTTTAAGAAATTAGCATATCCCGCTAACATATTATTTAAAGACATGTTACCAATATTATTAATTTTTAATTTATTATATTTTAAAGAACCAACAGATTCTCTAGAATATATAGGTAAACCATCTTCACACAAGAATTCTAAATTAATACCTAAATTACATGGACTACTTTCAACCCTTAATCTTCCTTTTTCTACTTTTATTTCAACGAAAGTATAATTAGGAAATTTTTTTTGCAAATATCTTCTAAATTCTTTTATCATTCTTCCACTTTTTATTCTAGTGTGACAAAGATCTAAACTTCCTTCCACATACTTTATTATAAGATATTGCGTTTTTTTCATATATTTCGTTAAATTAAGTTATTTATAAAACTTTTTAATTACCACTTTAAAGTTATTATTTTTTAAAAATTATAAATTTTAACAACCTTTAGGTCAATTTTATTGCAAAATACTAACTACTAATTAATCTACAGAAGCTATTTAATGTGTAAAGATATCCAAAGAGATAAATAATAAATAGTATAAATGTAATAAAAACATATGAAATTTTTAGTTGTAGGAAATGGAAAAAAAATTTCTGAAGAATTAAAAAGTAAGATTTCTTCTTTAAATTTTGATTATATCTTAATTGTAGGAGACAATGAGAATTTAGATTTCTTTGATAATTTAGGGAAAAAAGGTTTTATTATTTATAGTGAAAAAAAAATAAAAAATAATTTTGTAAATTTATTGTTATTCAAACGAAGAAAAATAAAAATTAAAGGCTACACATTAGTTGGTTTGTCAGGTATAAAACCAAAACAAGAGATGTTAAAAGGAAAAAATATTCAATGGGAAAGTAATCTACATCTTTTATTAAAAAATTCTAAAAAAACCATTATTTTGACGCACAATTCACCCTATGATGATAATATTTTAAAAGAACAGATCTTATTACACAAACCATTAATTTCTATATTTCGCCATAAAGAACAAAATAAAGATTTTTTAAAAGAAACATTATTAATTTGTCCAGGAGATTTAGATAAAAAAGAATTTCTTTTATTAGAAATTTTAAATGAAAAGAATATAAACACAGAATTTTTTAATTAGAGTGTTTGTTTCCTGAATTCTCCATGGTATTTTATAAATCCTTCACATCGTTCAAAGATTAATTGACATAATCTTTCTCCAGGTATTAATTCTAAATTATTTGGACTAGCATTATAGATCTCTAAAACCTGCTTATTTGAAACACCAGGTTGTATAAAAGGAGCTGTAATATGAACCATTAAACCTAATCTAGCGTATCTAGATCTTGAATTTAACCAACCACAAAGATATCCTGGCAAAGTAATCTTTTCTTTAGTTATTCCTAAAATCAATTCACCAGGCTTCATTAAATAAGTGTTTTTTATTATCAATTTTTTTGTTATTTCTTTATAATTAGTCTTATCTTTAATCTTCACTGGTTTGTCAGTAGGTTCAAAAACTCTAATCTCATTCTCTAATGTTAAATCAATAGAACCTGGGCCTATAGCGTCTTTATTAAAAGGCTCAATTATAATATTTTTATTTTTAATCTCTTTTAAAATCTCTTCTTTAGTTAAAATCATGTATATTTGTAATTATATTTTATTTAAAACCTTTAGGTTACCTCCTTAAAGTGATCAAAATCTAAAGATTTAAATATTTATTACATTATATAATTTTATGGTTAAGCTAATAGATATATTTGATGAAAGAGGAGAAATAGTTCTATTATTCAATGAAAGAATAACAAATGTAAGAACAACTTTAGATTTTATAATTAGAAGATTACATTCAGATGAATTAAAATATGTTGCTGGAAAAGAATCAAATTATTTTATGATTATGGGTAGTCATCTTTTTTTAGCAGATGTTTATTTTGATAATAATTCATGTAGGTTAGTACCATATCCATTTTTATTCGTAAAGAATGATTGGGCATATTGGGAGATTACCCCTGAAAATTTTGTAGAAAATTCAATAGTTTTAAAAGAAAGATTTGAGAAAGACGTAGGTAGAGATATTCTTGAGAATAAAGTTTATCCTTTAATGGTTTCTGAATAAATAAACGCCGGAACTGGGATTTGAACCCAGATATCCTTGCGGAAACTAGCTTAGCAGGCTAGCGCACTACCATGTTATGCGATCCCGGCATAGATTCTGTGAGAAAAATTTCTATTTAAAATTAACTAAATAGTTAGTAGAGGAAAGTGCAAAAGTGGGAACTGAATGAAAAATATCCTTAATAGAAGGCTTAAAGTCCTCATTTTCAAGGTATTGTAGTGCAAGAGCCTTCTGTTTTGTTCTATAATGTTGGATTATTCCATGGGTTCTTATCATTTCTTGATTATTAGTTCTCTATAGCTTTTTTCTCTGTTTTTCTGGTTTTGGATTTAGCTTACAGAATCGCTAGATTAAAAAATAAAAGTAAAGATTAGGAAAACAAGAAGTAAAAAATTAACTGCACTTTTCCCTTATTTGATCAACAGCAATGCTTCTTCAGGATTGACAATTCTTATTCCTTGATATTCTTTTAATTTCAATAGATGTTTATCTTGACTTATAATTAAATCTGCATTTCCACTTATTCCAGCTTCAAGAAATTTATTATCATTAGGGTCGTCTTTTATGGCATTAAGTTTTATTTTTTGCTTAATAATAACAGAATTTTCGATGATTAAATTTTTCCATTCTTCAATCATTTTATCAGGCATTTGAATTTTGAAATTTTTTAATGTTTCTACAAATTCTTCTAAAATGTCCATAGTGCTGACTAACTCAAATTTCTTATTCTTCCATTTATCTATTATTTGGGAACAAAAATTTCCCTCCCAGAAAATTCCAGAGACAAAAACATTAGTGTCAAGTATTACCCTCATTTCTTCCGAGCCTGTTTAATTGCTTCTTCTACTTCAGACTCTTTTATTCCTTTCTTTTTAACAAAATCTCTTGTTTTTTTGAGTAGTTTATCAATCCCATTAAAAGAAGGCATTTCTAACTTTTTCAATACAATTGTATCATTTTCCCCAATGACAACAAACTTTTCTCCAGTGTGTATTTTCATTCTGTCCCTTAAACTTTGAGGAATCACTACTTGCCCTCTTGAACTTACACTTGTTATTTCAACATTTTCCATTTTTAACCTCCTGATAAGTTTATGCGATTAGTAAGATTATCTTACTTATAAACCTTTCTTCGCATCTTATTTTTTAGAAAACAAGAAGTAAAAAAACAATCGGCGTCCCGAACTCAAAATTCTAAGGATTTCGTCATATCTTGCAGACTTTCGCCTTTGGCTCAAGACAGATAACAGCGATTATCTGGAATTTTCCTGCGAAAAATTCATAAATTTTTCGTTTATTTAATAAGATAAAGAGTAGTGAAGAACTTCAGATAATCGGATACGCTGTAACGTATACCAGATGTTAACTTTAAAATTAACTAAATAGCAAATATTTAAAGATATTTTTATTCTTACATTTTTATGGAATTAAAAGTAAAAAACAAAATATTAAAATTACCAGCATTTTTTCCAGATGCTACACTTGGTGTAATCAAAAGTATTGATTCTAAGGACCTAGAAAATTGTAAAATTAATGGCATAGTAATTAATACGTACCATATCCTTAGACATAATCTTAATCACATAATAAAAAAAGCAGGTGGAATTCATAAATACATAAATTACAATGGAATAATAATCTCAGATTCTGGTGGATTTCAAGTAATGTCTTTAATTAAAAATAATAGAAAATTTGGAAAAATAGAAGAAGATAAAGTAATTTTCAAATCAGAAAATAAAATATATATTTTTACCCCAGAAGAATGCATTAGGTTGCAATTAGAATTGGGTTCTGATATTATTATGTGTTTAGATGATTGTACAACACACAATTGTGATAAAAACTCTGTAGAAAAAACAATTAAGTGGGCAAAAAAATGTAAAGAAGAATTTGTGAGATTAACAAAAAACTTAGAGCAAAAACCATTAATCTTTGGAATAATTCAAGGAGGAAATAATAAAGAATTGAGAAAATATTGTGCAGAAGAATTAATAAAAATTAACTTTGATGGCTATAGCTTTGGTGGCTGGCCTATAGAAGATGGAGTTTTAATGAAAGATATCTTAAAATTTACATCTAATCTTATTCCAAATAATCTTCCTAAATATGCAATGGGTATTGGAAAACCAGAAGATATTATTGTGTGTGGAAAAATGGGTTATAATATGTTTGATTGTGTTCTTCCTACAAGAGATGCTAGGCATAAAAGGTTATATATTTCTAATGGTGTTTTACATATTAGTAAAAATGAAAATAAAGATAATTTAGAACCAATTTCAAAGGAATGTGATTGTTACACATGTCAAAATTATTCTAGAGCATATCTACATAATCTATTTAAAATAAAAGAAAACCTAGCATTTAGGCTAGCAACCATCCATAATTTAAGGTTTTATTCTAAATTATTAGAGGAAATCTAATTCTATTTCAAACATATCATAAGAAGGATATTCTTCAACTATAGCTGGGATTAAATCTAATTCTTTTATTTCATTTTGATGTTTCCTAATAAATTTTGAAGAAACTAAAAATCTATATTTTATTTTATCTATAAATAAATCTTTTTTTGCACATTGTAATTTTTTAGTTATTATTTCTCTGAATTTTTTTAATCTTTTTATTTCTTCTTCTTTATTCTTCTTCTTTAATTCATCTCTGTAATTAAAAGAAGGTTTTTCTAAATATATTGCTCCTCGTATCAATGAACCATCTCTAGTAATAATATCGAATCTATGTGAAGAAAACCTAGCTTGTCTTTTTATTCTATTACCTAATTGAACCTTATCTTTTAATTTTGCTGTACATAAATGAATATTTAAATTAGAATATTTTTCCAATATTTTTTTCCCAAGTTCTTCAGATTCCTTTACTGCATAACTAAACTCTTCTTTTACTTGAAAACCCAGATCTAATACCTTATTATGTTCAGTATGTGCTATCTCTAATTCATTCAGGTTAATAAAATTAATTTTATTTTTGACATATTCTATTAATTCAAATGTTTCTTTCTCTAAACTGGGGATTAATGGAATTTCTATACCCTTTAAATTTTTAAAGTAACTTAATAACTCTAAATTTTTCCAATATTTTTTATCTTCTAAATCAGGATGTAATCTTATCTCATCTAATAATTCTAATCTTTCTAATATTTCCTTTGTTATAGATTCTGGTGATGTATAAAGATGTATATGAAAATTTTGTCCAAATTTTGTTTTGAGTAAGGTTATGTAATGCAATGTCAAATCTAATCTTTTTAATGGGTCTCCACCTGTAATTCCAACACCACAGGCTTGCATAGTTTTTGCTTCTTCTATTAAATCTTGGTCTGTATTTATTGTTCTTTCATTAGCAAATTGAACATCTTTTTTGTATTTTTCTTCAGATAATGGGCAATACCAGCAAGATTTATTACATAATCCTGTTATGAATAAAACTAATTTTTTTCCTTCTACACATAGTTGACATCCCTTTGTTAATTGATTGTTTTTATAAGAGTAATATTTAGTTTTTTCCATATCTGTTTTATAATAAGAACTTATTTAAAATTAATCAATTCTTTCAGGCACTGCTGTTAGTCTCTAAATAAGTAACATAGAGTTCTTCCTATTTTTGAGTGATTTATTCCTTAATATTGAAGTGTACTTTATTTTCATGGTATGGCTCAAAAAAATAACAACCTTTATTATATTTAAAAAAATAACTAGAATATGAATAAAAGAGGTCAAATATTTATTACTATAGCAATTATTGTTATTATATTTG